>NZ_AUAR01000004.1 GCF_000428825.1 Desulfomicrobium escambiense DSM 10707
CAACGGACCTGAGTTCGTGTCGAAGGCGCTGCTCAAATGGGCGGCTCGGGAGTCTCTGGATTTGGCGCTGATTGAGCCTGGGAAGCCATGGCAGAACGGTTTGAACGAGAGTTTTAACGGCAAATTTCGCGACGAATGTCTGTCGATGGAATGGTTCCGGTGTCGGGCCGAGGCGCGGGTTGTGATCGAGGAATGGAGGCGGCACTACAACTCCGTTCGCCCGCATTCAAGCCTGAACAACATGACGCCAGAACATTTCTGTCGGCAGTATGGAAAAAACATGAACCGTGGGGAAACCCTCAAGAATTGAGTGGTCCGAAGTTTCCCGGCAGGTCACAGGCCAGTCGTCGCCTTTGCCAACAAGTGGCGCAAGAATTTCTGTTACCGGGTCAGGGATATGCGCGGCCACAGTGCGAAGCAGCCACAAGGCCCGGTTGATTTTCTGCTCATCTTCAGATTCTATCCATTTTGAGATGATCCCGGCATTTAGAAGATAGGATACCCACGGATGGTGCCCCAAAAATACAGTTTCCTGAACATGGTCCCGCCAATGAGGCTCATCGAGCAACTTCAAGAAATATGCACCGATATCGTCGGCGATCTCATCAATTTGGCCGATCAACTCAAGAACAAGATGCTTGAGGTGAAAACGCACTGCCGTTGATTCAAGGAGCTCCCGGGCCGTGTTGAAAAAATCAGCAGGCGATTCTTCAGACAGCATGGCAAGCACCTGGCGCAGTTGTTCGCGCCGGAACAGAGACTGATTTTCCTTTGGCCCCAGCCATTCGATCACGGAGCCGGTGCCCTGGTAAATCTTCTGCAGCAGTCGTTCGGCAATCAGATGATCCAGGTACCGTTGATGGCAAAAGCTTATTCTGTTCACCCCCTGTTGAAGGATGCCAAATGAAACAAAGGCATCCTGCATGGTCGGTTTGTTTGCCACAAGAGTGGCAGGCGCCGAGATCTCGCCTTTGCTCTCCATGTAACCAAGCAAAGGGGCCAAAAAAGCATCCATTTGATCAGCGGAGATTCCTGCTTGCTCCTCAAGAAGCCGGCGGCGGTTGTCCCAGAAGCGGCGCATGAGTTCCGTAGCGGAACGAAAAACAGGCATTGCCCCTTCTTTTTTCAGCTCCATCCAGATTGCCAAGTTTTGCGGGCAGGAAAGAATGCGCTTCTGGGCCTTGGTCAGGGAAGTGATTTCCTGGCCGATGATCGCTTTCAACTGTTCGTCTGAAAATTCCTTCACCGGTATCTTGGAAATGCCCTGTTCCTTGCCCTCGGCGAATAGTCTTTTTATCTCCGGGTCATTTTCAAGGTCAAAGGTGCGGCAGGCAAAGACTATGGCGATGTTTTTTCCGGCGCCGCGCAGTGACCGGACCTGCCGGAGAATCTCCTTGCACACGTCCATGGCGCCGAAAGAATGGGCCGCTGTCCAGCGGATGGAATCTAACTGATCCAGAATGAGAACACACTTTCTGTCAGCCGCCAGACCGGCCAAGCAATAGGCAGGCGACTCGGGCAGGCCCAAATTTACACCGAATTCCCTGGCTGTGTTGCTGGGGATACGCCGGTCAAGGCGGATGGGAAGATAAGGGATATTTTGCTGCTGAAGATAATTTGTCAGTTCATACATGACACCGCTCTTTCCGTTTCCCGCAGCCCCATGGACAACCACATCGTGCCCCTTATCAATGGATTCGATGATCCTGGGAGTCTCCTCTCTGGGAATGATGGCGCTGTTTATCAGGCCCGGACGGATGGAATCGGAGAACTGTCTTTGCAGCTCTTCTATGGCAGGAGTAATCCGGTCGTCATGCTCAAGCTTTTTGGGATGGATCTTATGATTTTCAGCAAGGAATCGCCGCAATTCATCAACGTAAATAGGCTGTCGGTATCTATCTTCGTTCTCCGCATAGGTGAGCAGAGTGCTAAGCGCGGTTTCCGGCTCGCCGGTCAACAGAAAGCTGGAATATGTCAGGAGATCAGACCATGTGTTGCGGTCATCGGGGAAAAGTTCGATATAGGTGCGCTTGAGGTAGTTAAAGGCCTTTCCGAGGTCCTCTTCTATTTGGGGGTCAAGCTCCACGGCTTCACAAAAATCTTGGAAAATCTTGCGTCTTTGTTCGCTAACGTCCTGGATTTGATATTGGAAGAAATCCCTAGGGTTGTCATTGGAGTTTCTGGCGCTTTCACAGATATCCGCGAACGTTTGTGCGGGGATTGCCGTGACCAGGGAGAATTTGTGGTTTTGATCGCGATCCAGGTGGTGTCTCAAGTGCCCCAAAATCCCCTTGTCGCGTAACGCTGAGATGGTCCAAGATTCACGGCTACCGCAACGGGCCTTGCATTGCTGCAATTGGCGGACCCCATCCTTGCCTACAACCAGCAGGTCGACGCCCTGTTCGTCCGGGCCGATCAACTCCACGGTGACCGATTGGATATTTTCATTCAAAAGCCGAAGAAGTTGCTTGGCAACCCAACGGCCCTCATACCGGTTGCCGAGCTTTTCCGACATGCCGCCGGGTTCAAAGGCCATTATCCGTTATCCTTCATAAACATAGCTATGAATACCTCAAACATACTCTAACTCATATTCCCAGACATTTCACTCCTGCGCCATCCAGTGGCTTGTTCATCAAGCTTTAGTACCCATGCCTACAGTTCTTCGGTTTTGAATTCGCAGTAGCCTTCGTAGTAATAGCTCACATCTATGCCCTTCAAAAACAGCGCGCGGTCATCAACTTGCCCGGTCAGTGCTTGTTTCAGCAAGGCTTTGATTTCAAGGTCTTTCACGGGACTGCGCTGCATGGCGGACAGGTACTCCTCTTTATCGACCAGATTCCAGTCCACTACCTGTTTGATTTGGGATTTGAGCATGAGATCAAGCCAGATGCGGGTGGCGCGGCCATTGCCTTCGCGAAAGGGGTGGGCAACATTCATCTCCACATACTTCTCGATGATTTCATCAAAGTTGCTGTGCGGCATCTTGTCGATATATTTCAGCGATTGCTCCAGATACATGAGCGGAGCAAAACGAAAATCCCCTTTGGCGATATTCACGTCGCGGATTTTCCCGGCAAAGGTATAAATATCTTCAAACAAATAGGCGTGGATAAATGATAAACCTGCGAAGGTGCCGACTTCGGTCTTGCGGATATCGCCCGAGTCAAAGAGTTGTTTGGCTTTTTGTTTGGTGATTTTTTCTTCGGCTTTGGCAAGTTCAATCTGGTCGGTGATGTGGAGTTTGTTTTCCAAAATCATGTCATGGCTCCCTTGCCATTCCGGGACGTTGCGTACATTGAAAGGGTCTTGATCCTGCAGGATGACGCATTTGAAATCGCATTAGTTCTTGTCATGGTTCATGCCTATTCTCCGATCAATGATGCGCATGATTGTCTGCGAATAATTACGCCATGAGACTTCAGTTCTGCTTTCCAAAAAGCGAGAACTGATTTCATGAATTCGTCGAGATTGTGTCGTGAACCATCTGAAATGTGTACACTATAGTCATTGACTTCTTCGATATTTGTCCAGATTGTTCCATCTGAGGATTCACGAATTTCGACAAATTTACTTTTTGTTTTTTTTACATTTTTTGTCGTTACTTGTCTTGGTTTTTTTGTTTTTACATTTCTTATTTTAAAATGCTTTGAAGAATTTGATATTTCGACTACGGCTTTTATTATTGGATTTCCATTCCATATTTCCTTTTGCGAATCTGCTTCACTTTTTTGTATTTTATTAATATGTTCGAGTATATAGTCTTGGATAGAATGTGCTGTAATACAAAAGTTTATAAAGTGATCTGCCCTGTGTATAGAATTTTTGCAATGAATAGTTCTGTATCTCTCTCGTTCCATCTTGCGATATTGACCATGTACTGAAGTGATTGTTGGAGTGAGGCTCATGTGTTTCAATTCTCCCATAGACTCGATATCGGCACGGCATACAGCTGATTTCCGAACGGCACAATGGCCTCGCCGTCGTACATCACGATCCCGGCTGCAAAACGGTTTTCCCCAGCCTGTTGGAGTTTGCGCAGCCCCTTGAAATCGTTGGCGGTCACTGTCGATGACGCCTTCACCTCGACTCCCGCGATCCGCCCCCCGCATTCCAGCACGATATCCACTTCCGTCTTGTCCTTGTCCCGGAAATGGCTGAACGAGACTGCGTCATCCAGCCAGCCGGCTTGGCGCCTCAGTTCCTGATAGACGAAGGTTTCCAGGATCTGGCCGAACACGGCGCGGTCGTTCCAGAGGGCGTCGGCGTCTAGGCCGAGCAGGGCGCAGGCCAGGCCCGTGTCTCCGAGGTGCAGCTTCGGGGTCTTGATGAGCCGGCTGAGACGGTTGCTGTGCCAGGGAGGCAGTTCTTCCAGGAGGAAAATCCGCGACAGCAAAGTCACGTATTCGCGGATCGTGCTGCGGCTGACCTGGAAGGGCGCGGCCAGGTCGGACACGTTCAGCAGGCGGGCCGTCTGCCCGGCAGCCAGTGTCAGCAGACGGGGCAGGGCGTCCATCTGGCTGATGCGGGCCAGATCGCGGATGTCCCGCTGGACCAGGGTTTCGGCGTAATCGCGGTACCAGACGGCTCTGCGCTTGGCCGTAGCGCGCTTCAAGGCGGGCGGATAGCCTCCGGCGGCCACGCGTTCGGCCAGATCCCGGCCCAGACGCCTGCCAGTGACGCCTGCCTTGAAGCGTCCTTGCAGCAACGCGGGCAGGAGTTCCGGGTTCTTCCCGGAGAGTTCCGCCTGGGCCAGGGGGTGGAGTCTGAGTATCTCCATCCTCCCGGCCAGCGAATCCGCCAGGCGGGGGATCAGCAGCACGTTGGCCGAGCCGGTCAGGATGAAACGGCCGGGCTCCCGGCGGGCGTCCACGGCTGCTTTGAGCGCCGTGAACAGTTCCGGCACGCGCTGTATTTCGTCCAGGATCACCCGCGCCGGAAGGTCGGCGACATAGCCCACAGGATCGCTCTGCGCGGCGGCGCGTTGCACGTCGTCGTCAAAGCTCAGATAGGCAAAGCTTGCATCCTCACCCGCCTGTCGGGCCAGGGTCGTCTTGCCGCACTGGCGGGGGCCATGGATGAGCACGACCGGTGCATCGGCGAGCGCCTCCAGCAGGCGGGGGCGGATGAAGCGTGGATAGAGGTCTGTCGATTCCATGGCGTCCATATGTAGGTTGTCGTCCGTCCAATTGCAAATTGTATTTCGTCCAATTGTCAGTTCATGTTCGTCCAATTGCCAGTTTATAAGCAAAGATGATGATATAAATTGAATAAATTTGGATAATTGTATTATTATACGTCAGGGTTTGACGAGGCTGGAGCAAGCCGGCAGTTGCCTCCCTTCCGGTGCAGAAATCTTGGGTTCAGGATTCCGACAGTCTGGCCCGTCACTCCTCCCGCTTCCCCTTGAAATACTCCATGGCCTTGAGCACGAAGCGCGCGTAGGCCCCGGCCTGGCCGCCGCCCATTTCGATGGCCACGTCGATGGTCTCGTAGATCTCCTGGTCCGTGGCGCCGTGCTGCATGGCCTGGTCGAGGTGCCATTCCATGCATGGTTCGCACTTGGTGACGATGGAAATGGACAGGGCCATCAGCTCCTTGGTCTTCCGGTTCAGGGCGCCGTCGGCGAAGGCCTTTTCCTCCAGTTCCAGGAACGGGGCGTAGGTCTTGACGTTTTTGAGGAACGTCAGGTGCAGGCGTTTGCGGTCCTTGATGCTCTGCTCGATCTTCGTGAAGGTCAGGTCGGACATGGTTTTCTCCGTGGGGTCATTGCCTCCCGCTTTGGTGTGGGGTAGGCGGTACGAATATCGGGATTTCCGTTTTCAGGGGTCCGAAACCTCCCTACAGCGAGGACGCACATGAAGTACATGGGTGAAATGCTGACGACCCGGACGCCGTTTTCGGAGATCGTCATGGGCAATACGGCTCTGGTGCGGGCCATGGTCGAGGCCGGGACGCGCGTCGTCACGTCCTATCCGGGTTCCCCGACGCCGGAGATCGCCACGGCGATCCAGTCCATCGCGTCAGAGAAGCGGCCCTTTTATTTCGAATTCTCGACCAACGAGAAGGTGGCCACGGAGGTCGCCCTGGGCGCGTCCCTCAACGGGTACCTGTCGACGGTCTTCTTCAAGAGCGTGGGCCTGAACGTGGCTGCGGACGCCTTCGTGCAGCTGTCGCTCCTGAACCTCATCGGCGGCATGGTCGTGGTCCTGGGCGACGACCCCGGCGCCAACTCCTCCCAGAACGAGCAGGACAACCGGCACTACGCGGCCATGAGCTACACGCCGCTGCTGGAGCCTGCCAACCCGGCCGAGGTCTACGCCTACTACAAGGAGGCCGCGGCTCTGGCCCGCAGCCTGTGCCGCCCGGTCATCCTGCGCCTGACGACCCACGGCTGCCATGCCAAGGAGAAGGTCGCCTTCGCCGGTTGGGAGCCGCAAATCTTTGAGAACAACCCGCGCTTCGACGCGGCCAACGGTCCGTACATCCCCCTCACGGCCGCCGTCTTCCCCAAGAAGCGCACTGCCCTGGAGAACCTCCGCAAGGCCGAGCGCTGGGTGGACGAGCGCGGCCTGCACACGGTCACGGGCCACGGCAGCCCGCGCGGCATCATCCTTTCGGGCATGGTCGCCCTGTCCGTGGCCGATGTCCTGGAGGGGCTGTCGGACAGGCCCGACGTGCTCAAGCTGGCCATGCCGTACCCCATGCCCACGCGCGTCATCGCCGACTTTCTGCAGAGCCACGCCGAGGTGAAGGTGCTGGAGGAGCTGGACGACACCCTGGAGAAGGACATCAAGGCCCTGGCCTACGACCGGGGCCTGGCCGCCAGGGTCATCGGCAAGGCCGACGACGAGGACTGGGTCGGCGAGTACACGGCGGACAAGGTCCGGGACATCCTGCACCGCACCTGGCCCGACATGATCCCGGCCCGCAAGGCCGTTGCCTCCGCGGTTGCCGTTCCGGCCCGCCCGGCCCAGATGTGCCCCGGCTGCGGCCACCGCAGCGCCTTTCACGCCATCAAAAAGGCCCTGCCCGAGGGGGCCATCACCGTGGCCGACATCGGTTGCCACACCCTGGGCTTCATGGAGCCTTACCGCATGGGCGAGATTCTGCTGTGCATGGGCGCGTCCACGAGCATGGGCGCGGGCCTGACCCTCTTCAACGACACGCGCAAGGTCGTGGCCTTCCTGGGCGACTCGACCTTCTTCCACGCCGGGCTGCCGGGCATCGTCAACTCGCTCTTCAACCGGCACAACCTGACCCTGGTGCTCATGGAAAACGGCACCACGGCCATGACCGGGCACCAGGACCATGCCGGGTCCGGGCGCAACTTCAACGAGCAGACCGACGCCATCCCGGTGCGTCAGCTCCTCGAAGGGCTCGGGGTCAGGCACATCTTCGAGACCGACACCTACAAGCAGGCCGAGCTGACGGATCTCATGCGCCAGGCCCTGGACGTGGACGCCTTCAGCGTGGTCATCGCCCGCCACCCCTGCATGCTGCTCTTCACCCGCAACCAGCGCCGCAAGAGCGGTTACGTGGACCGTCACGTGACCATCGACCAGGATCTCTGCACCCGCGCCCACGTCTGCGTGCAGGACTTCGCCTGCCCGAGCTTCACCCTGGCCGCCGACGGCAGCGTGACCGTGAACCCGGAGCTGTGCATCGGAGACGGCTCGTGCATGCAGACCTGTCCCAGCAAGGCCATCATCCGCTAAGGAGCGCCCCATGAATACATTCAATATCTATCTTTGCGGCGTCGGCGGGCAGGGCATCGGCCTCTTGAGCGAGATCATCCTGCGCGCCGCGGACCACGCCGGCCACGCGGCCAAGGCCGTCGACACCCACGGTCTGGCCCAGCGCGGCGGCATCGTCGTGTCCCAGATTCGCCTCGGCAAGGCAGCCCACAGCCCCATCATCCCTGCAGGGGAGGCGGACCTCGTCGTCGCCCTGGAGCGCCACGAGGCCCTGCGCGCCATGCAGACGGCCCTGCGCGACGGCGGGACCCTGGTCTACTACGACACCGTGCTGCAGCCCCTGCCCGTGCGCCTCGGAACTGCCGCCGAGGTGAGCGCGGAGGACGTCGCCCAGGCGGCGGCCGCCCGCTCCATCACGGTTCACGCCGTGACGAGCCCGGACATCAAGGACCCGCGCATGCAGAACGTCGCCTTGCTCTCGGCCGTGAACAGGCTGGGCCTGATCCCCGGGGTGGCGACGGAACACTACGAGAGGGCCATGGACGACCTGCTCAAGGGTGCGGCCCTGGAGGCGAACCTGGGGCTGTTCAGGGCAGCGGGATAAAACCGCCGCGCGAAAACGATCGGATTCGGCTGAACGCGGGAGCCCGACGGATTGTCGGGTTCCCGCGTTTTATTTTTCGGGGAGACGGTTGTTCCGGAGACTGGGCAGATCTCAGAGCAGAAGGCCTAGCAGCAGCGGCATGGAGACGATGGCCAGCATGGTCTGCACGGTGATGATGGCGGCCATGCGGTCGTGGTCGCCGCCCAGGACCCGGGCCAGGATGTAGGACGAGACCGAGACCGGGACCGCGGTGAAGATCAGGCAGACGCCGAGCGGCGTTCCGGAAAGGCCCAGGATTTTGCCCGCGGCGAAGGCCAGCAGGGGCAGGATCAGCAGCTTGAAGAGCGAGCTGGCGATGACGTCCCTCCATCCGTCCAGTGCGGCGGAGAAGGACAGCCCCGCGCCCACGGCCAGCAGACCCAGGGGCAGGGAGACGCTGCCGAGGATGTGCAGCCCTTCCTGCAGCATGGCGGGCAACGTGACGTCCGCCCCGTTCAGGGCGAAGCCCGCGGCACAGGCCAGGATGAGCGGATTGCGCCCGAGCTGCACCACCGTGTCGCGCAGGCCGCGCGCCCGAGTGTCCCGGCCGTGGCGGGTCAGAACCAGCACGCAGAGCACGTTGACGGTGGGGATGACGGTCATCAGGGCCACGGCGGAGAGGGACAGCCCCTCGTCGCCGAACAGGCCGCCCGCTGCCGAGAGGCCGACGTAGGTGTTGGGCCTGATGGCACCCTGGAAAATGGAAGTGAAGGCCGGGCCGTCGCTCTGCAGCCGGGGCCGGACGGCCATGAGTGCTGCGGCGACGGCGCATATGGCCGCGACCAGGCACGCAGCCATGGCCAGCAGAGGGTGCTGACCGGCGTGCATGGAGGTCAGCTTGTCCATGAGCAGGGCAGGGAAGAGCACGTAGTAGGTCAGGCGTTCGGCCTGGGGCCAGAACTCCAGGCTCGGGAAGGAGGCCCTGCGCAGCACGAAGCCGGTCAGGATCAGGAGAAAAATCGGCGTGATGGTCTGCAGAACGTCCACGTATCACCTCCCAAAGCGCGCACCCTGAACCGCAGGGCATCTCCTGAAAACCGCAACGGCGCCCAGATGCTCCGGTCTGCGCGGTTGCAGGGTCGTCAAACCGTGATCTCCTCCCAGAGCAGCTCCATGATGCGCGCCTTGACGGCCGCGAAATCGGCGCTGACCGTGACCCTGTGGTCGCGCGGCCGCGGGATGTCCACGGGGATGCGCGCCTTGAGGCGTCCCGGCCGGCGCGACATGACGTAGACGTTGTCGGCCAGCAGGATGGCCTCGTCGATGTCGTGGGTGATGAAAAGGACCGTGCTGCGCTCCTGGGCGCGGATCCTGAGCAGCAGTTCCTGCAGCACGAGGCGGGTCTGGGCGTCCAGGGCGCCGAAGGGCTCGTCCATGAGCAGCATGCGCGGCTGGTTGGCCAGCACGCGGGCGATGGCCACGCGCTGCTTCATGCCGCCGGACAGCTCCTTGGGCAGGGCGTTCTCGAAGTCGGCCAGGCCCACCAGCCCGAGATACCGCCTCGCGGTTTCGGCCCGCTCGTCCTTGGGCACACCCTTGATGCGCAGGCCGAACTCCACGTTCTCGCGCACGGACAGCCAGGGGAACAGCGTGTAGGATTGGAAGACCATGCCCCTGTCCGCGCCCGGCCCGGTGATGGGGCGTCCGTCGATGCGGGCCTCCCCGCCCGTGCCGTGTTCGAGGCCGGCCACGATGTTCAGCAGCGTCGACTTGCCGCACCCCGACGGCCCGACGATGACGGCCAGCTCCCCCTCGGCCACGTCGAGGTCGATCCCCTCCAGGGCCGTGACGGGGCCGGCCGCCCCGGAGAAATCCTTGCGCAGGTCCCTGATCTCCAGCAGCGCGCTCATGTGTCCACCTTCTCGCTCCACGGCACGCACAGCCGCGCGGCGGTCTTGAACAGCCAGTCCGTGGCCAGGCCCAGCAGGCCGATGAGGACCAGGCCGGCGAAGATGCGGTCGATGGCCAGGAAGCGCTGGGCGCGCAGGATCATGTACCCCAGCCCCGAGTTGGCAGCCACCAGTTCGGCCACCACGAGGTAGGTCCAGGCCCAGCCCACGGTGATGCGCAGGTCGTCCATGATGCCGGGCAGGGCGCCGGGCAGCAGGACCATGCGGTAGATCTGGGCCCGGCTCGCGCCCAGGGTGGCGGCGGCCCGGCCCAGGTCGCGGGGCACTGCGGCCACGCTGTCGGCGACCATGAGCGCGAGCTGGAAGAAGGTGCCCAGGAAGATGATGGCGAACTTCTGGCCGTCGCCGATACCGAAGTACAGGAGCGTCAGCGGCACCAGGGCCACCACCGGCAGGTAGCGGGCGAACTCGATGAGCGGCGCGCACACGGCCGCTCCGCGCCGCGACGTGGCGATGAAGAGGCCAAGCGGCACGGCCGCGGCCACGGCCAGGGACCACCCGACCATGACGCGGTACACGCTGTCCCAGGTGTAGGACAGCAGGATGCCGTCGCGGTGCATGTCGGCGAAGGCCAGCAGCACGCTGTGGGGTTTGGGCAGGAAGAGGTCCTTGACCAGCCCGCCGTAGGAGGCCGCCGACCAGGCCGCCAACACCGCGGCGAAGGAAAGGAGGGCCAGCCCCGCACGGTGGGCGGGACTGGCCTTGGGGTGCGTCGACACCTACTTGGCGCCTTCGACGACGAACTTGTCCGTCACGAAATCGGCCGCAGTGACTTCCTTCTCGATGATGCCCTTCTCCTTCCAGAAGCGGATGGCCCGGTCGGCCACCGCGTAGAGGCCCTGGCCCGGCTTGACGAAAGCCAGGTTCTCGGCCGCGCCCTTGAAGGTCACGCCCTTGGCCATGTCGGCCACTTCCGCGGCGGACAGGCCGAAGGCCTTGGCCATGATCTCGTCGCCCTTGGCCGGGTTGGCCTTGTACCATTCGATGGCCTTGAACCAGGCTCTGGCCATCTTGGTCGGCGCCTCGGGGTGCTTGGCGATGAAACCCGCGTTCATGACGAAGACGTCGACGATGGTCCCCGGCATCTCGCGGCTGGAAATCAGGACATGGCCGCCTTCGCGCTGGCCCGCGTTGGTCAGCCAGGGCTCCCAGGTCACGGCGGCGTCGACCTTGCCGGCCACGAAGGCCGCGCCGGCGTCGGACGCGCCCATTTCCTGGATGTTCACCTCGTCCTCCTTCATGCCGTTCTTTTCCAGGATGGACAGGAAGAAGAAGTACGAGGTGGACGACTTGTCCAGTGCCACGGTCCTGCCCTTGAGGTCGGCCACGGTCTTGATGCCGCCCGCGGCGACCACGCCGTCTCCGCCCGTGGACTCGTCCATGGCGAAGATGACGGTTTCGGGGGTGCCCTTGGCGAAGTGGATGACCTCGCGGTCGATGACGTTGCCCAGGCCGTCGATGTTGCCCGAGGCCAGGGCGGCCGCATACTGCGACTCGTCCTCGATGATGGTCAGGTTCACGTCGAGGCCCTGTTCCTTGAAATACCCGAGTTCCTTGGCGATGTGCAGGGGGCCGTAGCCGACCCAGGTAGCGTGGGCCACGGTCACGGGCGTGTCGGCGGCAAAGGCGCAGGTGGCGGTCAGGGCCAGGCAGAGAGCGATGAGAATTTTGTGCATTGGTATTTCCTCCGGGGCAAACTAAAAACGAAAATCGATCGTTTCGTCAATGAGCGCAGCAGCAAAAAATGGCGGTCGCGCAGTTGCAACTTGCCGTCATGAAAGGAGATCGCAGGGGGTAGGCGGTGGTCGGCCGGTGCCGTGCTCAGAGTTAAGAGCGACCTACGGGCCAGATTTCGTGCAGTGAGGCAGCGATGTGCTCGTCGCCATGGGCATCGTTGCGGACCGTGTGCGCGTGCAAGAAGTCCATGGCGATGCGTTCCAGGGCGTCCGTGACGCGCTCCCCGTGACGGGGCCGCCTGGCCATGTAAAGGTCGAAGTGGTCGACCTTGTCCCGCCGAATGCGGTCGTCGATGCGCCGGATGCGGATGTCGCGCTCCGTGGTCACGAACAGGGTCTGCAACCCCTGGCCGCGCAGGGATGCCAGGGCTTCGCGGAGGAAGGCGGGCATGCGGAAGGACTCGTCGTGCCCCATGTGGAAGGCCAGCAGGCGCAGGGCCGTGTGGCTGACGACCATGACCGGCTTGCGGCGCAGGAGGCGGTAGGTCAGGACGTCCGCCAGGATGCACAGGGTCAGCGCCGTCGGCAGCGCCCAGGCGATGAGGGGATAGATGCGCAGGAAAAGCCTCTCGGCGAACAGGCGCACGGGCCCCTTGTGCTCCGAGGACTCGGCCGCGCAGGTGGGCGCCGAGAGCCAGCCGCGTCGCTTCTCCACGAATACGCCGGTCTTCTGCAGATGCGCCATCACCAGCCGGGCCACGTGATCCTTGCCCGAGGCGTCGGTGCCGAGGATCAGGACCAGGTTTGGGCGCTGCGCTGTTCTTTCCTTCGTGCGGTCCGGAATTTCGCCCCGTTCGGCGTGACTCATGCCTTTCCTTCCACGGCCCGGATTTCGGCGGCGCGCTCGGCGAACAGCTTCCGGTGCAACTCCATGTGCACGAAATAGTCGCGGATCAGCGCCTCCAGGGTGATGTCGCCGTCCTCCCGTCTCCAGACATGACACAGGGCGGCCGGGTTCACGCTTTCGATGAGGTGCAGCAGGAACAGGTTGTAGCTTTTCCACAGGGCCAGCACGTCGGCGTAGCCGAAGGGGCCGATGCCGGTCACATTCCGCCACTCTTCGGCGTCGTACTTGGGGAAGACGAGGACGGGCTCGAGCTGCAGGCGCACGAAGCGCTGGTGGTTGTTGGCGGCGGAGTCCACGAGATGGGCGACCATCTCCTTGAGGGTCCATGTGTCTTCGGTCAGTCGGATGTCGGCCAGGTGCGCGCTGGCGTCCATGAGGGTTTGGAAGGCGTCGATGTGCGTTCTGTATGCGGCGGTGTCCATGTTCGCTCCTTGTTTCGTGCGTGGACGAATAGCGCGGGAGGCGGCGACGGTTCAAGGGGAAATGGGCTGGCCGGCCGAGAGGGCGTTCTTGACAGGGCGCCGCTCGTGCGAGACGTAACCGCCTCCCGGAAGCCTTTCCGCCTTCCGTGCCGGTCCAGACCGCGCAGACGGTCCGAAATCCGGACCGGCGGGGCCGACGCCACAAAAACTCCCAAGGATGCATCCATGAACATCGCCGTCATCGGTTCCGGCGCCATCGGCGCCTACTACGGGGCCCGGCTGCTGAGTGCCGGGCATGAGGTCCATTTCCTGTTCCATTCGGACTACGGACACGTTCGTGACAACGGCCTGCGCGTTGATTCCGTGCGCGGCGACATGTTCTTCCCGCAGGTCAACGCCTACGGGCGCGTCGAGGACATGCCGCGCTGTGACGTCGTCCTCGTGGCCACCAAGACGACTACCAACCATCTGCTGGAAAAGCTCCTGCCCCCTGTCTGCGGTCCGGGGGGCGTCGTGGTGCTGATGCAGAACGGCCTGAACGGCGAGCGAACCATCGACCGTTTGGGCCTGGGTGTGACGGTCATCGGCTGCCTGTGCTTCGTGTGCTGCAACAAGATCGGGCTCGGCCACGTCGCGCATCTCGATTACGGCAAGGTGACCCTGGGCCACTATCTCTGCGGCGACCGTCCGGCCGGGGTCACGCCCGAACTGGAACGGGCCGCCACGCTCTTCGAGGGTGCGGGGATCCCGGTGGAGAAATGCGACGACCTGATCCTGGCGCGCTGGCGCAAGCTGTTCTGGAACATCGCCTTCAACGGCCCCTGCGCCCTGCTCGGCGCCACCACGGACCTCATCGTCAGCTGTCCGGCCACGCGCCGGCTGGCCCGCGACCTGATGGTCGAAGTCCGGGCCGGCGCCCTGTCCATGGGCCGCGAGATTCCGGAATCCTTCATCGACGACATCCTCGATTCCACCGACAGGATGGCTCCGTACAAGCCGAGCATGATGCTCGACGCCGAGAACCGTCGCCCCCTGGAGGTCGAGGCCATCTACGGCGAGCCGCTGCGCACCGCCGCCGAGCATGGCGTGGACCTGCCCGCAGTGCGGACCATCTACCTTCAGCTGCTCTTTCTCGACGAGCGCCTGCGCTCAGCCTGAATTCGCCCTTCATACGGACTGTCCCCCCGGAGGCCCTGCGCCTCCGGGTTTTCCCGCTCCGAGCGGGCCTGCCTGCCCTCGCGTCGCGACGGGCCTGCACATGTGCAAAAGGATTGATGCCGCTGCGCGCACATGTGTCAGGTTCTGCATTTCGTTCTTCCCATCCCCTGGAATGATTCGATTTTTCGTTGGTATGCTTCGTGCTTTTAAATTCCGACCATATCAATACGAATTTTTCGGGGGATGATCATGAAAACCGTTCACGCCGTGTTTCTCGCTGTCCTGATGTCTCTGGGCGCTTCCCAGGCCTTCGCCTTTCTCGACATGTTTTCCGGGTCCAAGGCCGTGCAGGCCGAGAACGGCGTCGTCAGGATCCCGGCATCCGAGGTGTCCGACGGCAAGGTCCACCATTTCCGCTTCGCGGGAGACGGGCCGGAGCTGAAGTTCTTCCTGATCGAGAGCGGAGACAGGCTGCGGGCAGCCTTCGACGCCTGCGACGTTTGCTACCACGCCAAGAAGGGCTACACCCAGGACAAGGAGTTCGTGATCTGCAACAATTGCGGCATGCGCTTCCACGCCTCCCGCATCGGCGACGTCAAGGGCGGCTGCAACCCCGCGCCGCTGGCGCACCGGGTCGAGGGCGGCGATGTCGTCATTTCCGTGGCCGACCTGGCAGCCGGCGCGGAGTTCTTCAAGTGAACATCCTGACCATCCCCCTGCGGACCATGCGCAAGAAGTGGCTCAAGACGTCGCTTCTGTTCACGGTCTTCACCCTGAGCGTGGTGGCCATCGTCTCCCTCAACTACGTCTCGCGGGAAGTGGGCCATTCCCTCGAAAAGAAGCTGACGGCCTTCGGCGCCAACATTTTGGTCTCGCCCAGGAGCGAGAAGCTGACCGTGAGCTACGGCGGGTTTTCCATGGGCGACATGCTCATGGGCATGACGGATCTGCGCGAGACCGACGCGGAGGAGCGCATCCTGTCCATCGGCTACCGCGACCGCATCAGCGTTGTGGCGCCCAAGCTCGTGTCCATGGCCAGGATCGGCGACATGGCCGTGGGCGTGGTCGGGGTGCGCTTCGAGCGCGAGAAGGTCCTCAAGGGCTACTGGTCCATGCAGGGCGATTTTCCGGGCGTGGAGAACGGCGTCCTGGCGGGCTCCAAGGCCGCGGCCCGGCTCGGCCTGAAGGTCGGGGGCGGGTTCGATTTGGCCGGGCGGCCGGCGGTGGTCTCCGGCATCCTCGACCCCACGGGCAGCGACGACGACTCCGTCATGTTCGCGGACCTGGGTTTCGCCCAGGCGGCCTTCGGGCAGGAGGGCAAGGTCAGCTTCGTGGAAGTGGCCGCCCTGTGCGCGGGCTGCCCCATCGAGGACATCGTGCGCCAGCTGGAGGAAAAGCTCCCCGACACGGACATCCAGGCCATGCAGTCCATCGTCAAGCAGCGCATGTACTCGGTCCACTTCGTCGAGCACCTGATCCTGACCGTCAGCCTGGTCATCCTCCTCATTGCCTGCTGCATGGTCGGCGCGACCATGCTCTCCTCGGTCAACGAGCGGGTCCGCGAGATAGGCCTGCTGCGCTCCCTGGGCTTTTCTCGCGCCGGGATCTTCGGAGTGTTCTGTTTCGAGGCGGTGCTCATCGGCCTGGCGGCCGGGGTCGTCGGGTATTTCGGTGGATTTTTCCTGAGCGTCGAGGTCCTGGATCTCCTAGGCATGGCCCAGGAGGCCGAGGCTGCCATGCACCCCGGGCATCTCGTGCTGACGTGCGCGCTCATCGTCGGCGTCTCCGTCCTGGCCGCCTTCTTCCCGTCGTGGAAGGCCGCTTCCATCGAGCCGTCCACGGCGCTCATCTCCCTGTGAGGCACGCAATGCTTGAAGCCAAAGACATCACCAAGATCTTCACCTCCGAAGGGGTCGCCACCACGGCCCTGCGCGGCGTCAGCCTGACCGTCGGGGCAGGGGAGTTCGTCAGCATCGTCGGGCGGTCGGGCTCCGGCAAGACGACGTTCCTGAACGTCCTCTCGACCCTGCTGACCCCCGACAGCGGCGAGATTCTCTACGGCGGGGAGAACGTGACCGCCTTCTCTCCCGAGCGCCTGAACAGGCTGCGCAACCGCGACTTCGCCGTGGTTTTCCAGTTCCACTACCTGCTGCCCTACCTGACGGCCCGTGAGAACGTGCTGCTGCCCTTCATGACGGGTCTGGGCCGCGTGGGCGGCCATGAACGGGCCCGGGCGGACGAGTGCCTGGCCCGCGTGGGCTTGGCGGACAAGAGAGGCAAGCTGCCCGGACACCTGTCCGGCGGCGAGCAGCAGCGCGTGGCCATCGCCCGCGCCCTGGTCAAGGACTCGAAGATCCTCTTCGCCGACGAGCCCACCGGCAATCTGGACAAGACCACGGGGGAGTCCGTCATGTCGCTGCTGGCGGACCTGAAGCGGGACGGCCTGTCTATCGTCATGGTTACCCACGACGAAGCCTATGCCCGCCGCGCAGACAGGGTGGTGCGCATGGCCGACGGGGTCGTGCTCGCAGAGGTGTGAACGGGAGGTTGGCTCAGCCCTGCATGACTTCGGTGATGGTCCGCATGAGATCCGCGACGACCACGGGCTTGGCGATATAGCCGTCCATGCCCGCGGCCAGGAACTTCTCCCGGTCGCCGGTCATGGCGTAGGCCGTCATGGCGATGATGGGGACGCGCCGTTTTCCCCGGAGGCTCTCGGACTGCCGGATGGCCATCGTGGCCTGGACGCCGTCCATGACGGGCATCTGGATGTCCATCAGCACGCAGTCGAAGTGCTGCCCCTCAAGGGCCTCAACGGCCTTTTCACCGTCTTCGGCCAGGACGATCTCGTGTCCGGCCCTGGTCAGAATGATCTGGATGGGAATCTGGTTGGATGGGTCGTCTTCCACCAGAAGGATGCGCAGCCGCCCCTGGCCGTCCGCAGTTTCAGCCGTTTCGTGCGTCGCTGGGGCGGACGCCGGTTCCAGGGGCAGCACGACGCGCATCGTGGTGCCGTGCCCCGGGCTGCTCTCGACGTAAATCTCGCCATCCATCAGGTTGACCAGTCGTTGGACGATGGCCAGGCCGAGGCCTGCCCCCTGATAGGTGCGGGTGTAGGAATTTTCCACTTGGCGGAACGGTTCGAATATTTCCTTAAACCTGTCTTCGGCAATGCCGATGCCCGTGTCGGTGATGGTGAAGCCGACCTTCAGCCCGCTCTGCCCGGGCGACGACAAGGCCTCCACGGTCAGGTCGACCCGTCCCTGATCCGTGAATTTGAGGGCGTTGCCCACCAGATTGAAGAGGACCTGCCTCACTCTCGTCTCGTCCCCGACGAAGCGGAGGGGCAGGGCCGGATCGATGCGACATCCCAGACTGACGCCCTTGGCGTTGGCCGTCGGCGCGAAAAGCGTCGACACGGACTCCGCGATCTCGCCGAGGCCGAACTCCGCCTTGCGGATCTCCATCCTGCCTGCCTCGATTCTCGACAGGTCGAGGATATCCGCGAGCAACCTGTTCAGCCGGCCGATGGATCCTTTGGCCAGGTCCACGTATTCCGACTGCTCGGCGTCGAGGGACGTCGTCTCCATGAGTTGCAGCATGCCCATGACCCCGTTGATAGGGGTGCGGATCTCGTGGCTCATGTTGGCCAGGAATTCCGACTTGGCCTGGTTGGCCGCCTCGGCCGCCTCCTTGGCCCGCAGCAGCGCGTCCTCGGCCAGTTTTCTGCTCGTCAGGTCCACGTCCAGGCAGAAGAGTTCGGCCGGGCTGCCCGGTTTCTTGACGATGACGTGGCTCGAAAAGACGAGCACCCTCGAACCGTCCTTGCGCATGAGCGACAACTCCCCGGCGGGGATGGGAACGCCCGTCTCGGCCATGGACCGCATATCCTTCCGCACGAACTCCCGTATTTCCGGCGGAATGATCAGATCCACCAGATTTTTTCCGACCGCTTCCTGCGCCGTGTACCCGTAAAGGGTTTCCGAGGCTGCGTTCCAGTATATCGTTGTGCCACCCATGTCATAGCCCTGGACAGCCACGGAGGGAACCTGCTCGAAAAGGTTGCGGAAGCGCGCCTCGCTTTCCCTCAGCGCTTCCTCGACGTGGCTGCGTCTTTCGATGTCTTCGGACAGGGACTCGGCCATGCTGTTGAAGGCCTGCGACAGGATGTTGACTTCTTCGATGTCTGGAGCCGGTTGCACCCTGGCCGAGAGGTCCCCCCGGCCAATGCGCTTGGCGGCCGCGGCCATCTCCTCGAACCTGTGGCCAACGGTTCGGCCTCCGAGGTACCATCCGATGATCAGGGTCAGGCCAATGGCCAGGAAGAGCAGGCCGAAATCCCGGATCATCTGGGCCTGGCTGGCGGCAAAGAAGGCTGCTTTCGGAGCGCCGGTGAAAACGTACATGTAGGGCGGTTGGTCGGGGGCGACGCGCACCTGGTGAAAGGCATGGATGCGTTCCACGCCGTCGGAGTCTTTTCCCACGACCAGGCCTTCGGTCCCGCCGTTTTTGGCCGCATCGAAGATTTCCTTTTTGATGGGGCCGCCCACGGGCGTGGCGGGGCTTTCCGGGTAACGGTACAGCCGGTTGCCGTTTCGGTCGCAGATGCCGATGAAGGAATCGGGCGGAAAGGCTCCGCTGCTGAACACGTCACGGTAAAGGTCCAGTCGGATGCTGGTCAGCAGGATGCCCGTGACCTCGCCCCGCTCGCCGAAAACGGGGCAGCCGAAGGCGAAGACCGGCACGTGCAGGGTGACGCCGATGAGATATTCACCCGTGGAGAAGCCTTTGGTCTCCAAGGCGTCTCTGAAATGTCTGGTCCGGGCGAAGTTCGCGGGCTTGCGGGCGGTGCCTGAAGCGATGAGGTTGCCCTGGGTGTCGACCAGATGCAGGGCGCCGTACAGCGGGTTGATGCGCAGCACGTCGGCGAAAAGCCTTTCGCAGCCAGCCACATCCTTGCTGCGCACTTCCTCCGACGCCGACAGGCTCTCCAGCAGCGTCTTGATGTTCTCGGTGGTTTTGGTCTGGGTTTCGGCGATATGCCAGGAGAAATGGAGCAGATCCTTTTCGGCCTCTGTGATGGCTTTGTGTCGGTTGTTCAGGCCGGTCAAGAGGACGATGACGATGGCCGGAAGGGCCGAGAAGATGAAGAGCAGGGCGAGTTTCTTGCGTATCGAACCGTGAAGGGTGCGTGTCAGCATTTTTTTTCCGGGCGGAAGGTGTGGCTCTCTTTATCCAGCCGGGAGCGCCGGCGAACGGACCGATTTGCGTGCATCATGCCGGATGAATCCGGCATGATGCACGTATCTGTTTTTGCAGCTGCTGCCTAGAGCTCGGGACGCGGACCCTGAAAAGTCTGAAAGCGGGAGGCACCGGTTGGACTGGAGCATGCGCCGTATCGTGGTGTTTCCGGCCGGGATCATGCCCCCCCGCGCATGAATTTGTCGAGGGTCGACGTCAGTTCCGCAATGGAGACCGGTTTGGCCAGATAGGCATTCATGCCTGCCTGCAGAAAACGCTCCCTGTCGCCGGGCATGGCGTAGGCGGTCAGGGCCACGACGGGGATGTTCCGCTTCGGGCCCAAGTCGTGCGAGGCGCGGATGAGACGGGTGGCCTCCAGGCCGTCCATGACGGGCATCTGGACGTCCATGAGCACGATGTCGAAGTCCTCGTGGTGCAGACGGTCCAGGGCCTCCTGCCCGTTTCGGGCCGAGGTCACGGAATATCCCTTGTTTTCCAGCATCCTGCGCACGGAGAAGTGCGTCACCTCGTCGTCCTCGGCCAGAAGAACCCGGCCCGTGGCTTGCGTCTGCTGCGGCGTGTCAGCAGGCGTCCGTTGGGGCAGGGCCTCGGGCAGGCTCCCGAGGGTGACGCAGAAATGAAAATTCGTGCCCGTCCCGACCTCGCTCTCGACGGCGATGGATCCGCCCATGAGCGCGACCAGATTCTTGCAGATCGTCAGGCCCAGGCCGGCGCCCTGGTGGTTCCGGGCATAGCCCTGGGCGGCCTGGGTGAACGGCTGGAACAAGTTGCGCAGGGACTCTTCGGAAATGCCGCAGCCCGTGTCCGAGACCGTGAAAAAGATCCGGGTTTCGCTTTCGTTGCGGCTTGGCAGTGGGTAGACCTCCACGGCGACGCGCCCATGGCGCGTGAATTTGAAGGCGTTGCCGAGAAGGTTTGTCAGCACCTGCTGCAGCCGGAGGGGGTCCCCCTTCACGTTTGACGGGACAGCGGGGTCCACGTGAAGTTGGAGTGCGACCTGTGACTGCACGGAAATGGGCATGAAGAGGTCGATGGTCTGCTGCAGCATTCCCCGGAAGTCGAAAGGCTCCTGGCGAATTTCCATCTTGCCCGCCTCGATGCGGGACAGGTCGAGGATGTCCGAAAGCAGGCGCGTCAGCCGGTTCGTCGATTGCAGGGCCAAGGCGCAGAATTTCTGCTGTTCCGCGTCTCGGACCTCGGCTTCAAGAAGCTGGAGCATGCCCATGATGCCGTTCAGGGGTGTGCGGATCTCGTGGCTCATGTTGGCCAGGAATTCCGATTTGGCCTGGTTGGCGGCCACGGCGGCCTCCTTGGCATTGAGCAGTTCCAGTTCCATCTGCTTGCGGTCGTGGATGTCGACGTGCGTGCCGATGAGGCGGGTCGGCTTACCCGACGCGTTTCTGGAAACGACGTTTCCGCGGCCCATGACCCAGCGCCACCGTCCGTCTTTCGTCCGGAGGCGGAATTCCAGCGTGAACGGTGCGCCGCGTTCGATGTGGTCCGCCACGATGCGTTTTGCGTTCTCGCGGTCGTCTGGGTGGAGCAGCCCTTCCCACGTGACCAGGGCGGGCGGGAAGTCGTCGGGCGTGTAGCCGAGCATGGTGGCGTACCGGGGGCTGAAATACACCTGGTTGTTTTCGAGATCCCAGTCCCAGATGGCGTCGCTTGTTGCGTCCAGGGCCAGCGCCAGGCGTTCCTGGCTCAGGCGCAGGGCCTCTTCCGTCCGCTTCATGCCCTCGATCTCGCGGCTCAGGGATGCGGCCATGTCATTGAAGGCCGACGTCAGTGTGGCGATTTCCGTGACATCCGGGTCCGGTTCCACCCGGGCCGCGAGGTCCCCCTGGCCGAACCGCCCGGATGCGTCGGCCAGTTCTTCGAGTTTGCGCCCCAACCGCTTGCCGCCGAAAAACCAGCCGCTGATCAGGGTCATGGCCATGGCCAGCAGGAAGATGCCCAGGTTGCGGACCATCTCCCGCTGGGCGTTGGCGTGCACGATGGTTTTCGGCGCGCCGATGAAGATGGTCATGTACGCGGGTCCATCCGGGTCAAGGCGCACGTTCCGGAAGGCGACGATGCGTTCGATGCCGTCGGTGCCGCTATCCGTCTTGATGCCCTCGACGCCTCCCGCCGCCGCAGCCTGGAACATCGGCCGCCGGATGGGCTCGCCAACGGGTCCGGGGCTTGCGGAAGGATAGCGGAAAATCCGGATGCCGGCATGGTCGCAGCCGCCGATGAAGGAATCGGGGGGAAGCTCCATGGTGTTGAACAGCGTGCTGAAGCTTTCCAGGGGGATGCTCGCCAGCAGCACCCCTCGGACATGACCGGCGTCATCGAGCACGGGGCAGGCGAAGGGAAAGAGGGGGATGGGTGCAAGACGTCCGATGAAAAACTCGCCGGAAGCGAATTTCCCGGTAGCCACGGCATCCCGGAAGTGCTTGCTGCCGGAGAGGTTGGCGCCCGCCTGTGGCCGCGTGGTGGCGATGACGCGCCCGTCGGGGTCGGCGAGGGTGATGGCGCTGATGTTCGGGTTTGTTTTCAAGGCGCGGTCCAGGACCTGTTTGCACGCAGCGGCTTGGCCGTCGCGAATGTCGGGCAGCATGGCCAGGTTTTCCAGCAGAATCCTGATCGAGAGGGTTGTCGTCTCCTGGATGTCGGCCACGTGTGCGGCGAAGCGGAGCAACTCGTTTTCCGAGCGGGCGATGGACTCGCTGCGGCTTTGCAGGCCGTAAAGGAAAATGACGGCGAAGGCAGGCAGGGCCGAAGCGAGAAAGAGGATGGCGAGCTTCTTGCGAATGGATCCGTGGAGGAGGTGTTTCAGCATTTCCCTGCTTCCGGAATTCGGGGTGGTAAATTCGTGTGGAGCCCTTGCGAACAGACCTGTCGCGACACGTCGACGGCAATATCGTGCAGCGGATTCGCATACCGCTGAAACGAGGCTAGTTCAGGTTGCTCATGGGCACAACCGGAAAGAAGAGAGCTGAGCGGCATTGTCTGCTTTTTGGATCCAGCATGTCCTTTATTATGCTCAAATCATTGCGGAAGTTTCTCTTGTCAGTGTCGCCAGGTCAAGGTGGCGAACTGCCGTGACGTCACGGCAAAAGTCGCAACACCTTGAAGAAGTTTTTTCTTTAACTTACTGAAAAGATTTGATGTCTCTTCCCGACGTGGCCGGCCTGCGCGGGAATGGCGCTTGGACTCGTTCGCGGATTATTCTGCACCGATACCTTGTTGTGCGGAATGGCATGAATCCGTCATTCGGTACTGCTTACGGATAGCATCATGGCGGTCGGAAAGATTCCGGCCCAAGGTATGATGCGTGCGTCGATTCCCTCGGGCCGCCTTTCAGGCCATGCCTGCCGAGGTCCATCCTGTCATTCGGCCTCCAGATGTGTGCCTGGTGCAGGAAAACTTGAATCGAATTGTTCCCATGTCTTGAGATTTTGAGCAATTTGATCCACAAGGGTATCAAAATACGGAGGACGATACCCCAAGGTGTTCCGAAAGATGAGCGAACAGATTCTCTTCGTGGGCGGAGATTTGAACCATTCGGGCAAGCATGTGCGCGGAGCGGGGCTGCACGCCGCCGTGTCGCTGGCGTTCCTGCTGCTCGTCCTCGTGCTGCAAACGCCGCTCGTTGCCGACGCATCCGACCCATCCTCGCCGATCGTTTCCGCCGCCGAGATCGATTACCCTCCTTTTTCCGTTGTCGACAGAACGGGCCGCGCCGACGGTTTTTCCGTGGAGCTTCTGCGCGCCTCCCTGGCCGCCATGGACCGCGACGTCACCTTCCGGACGGGCCCCTGGGGCGAGGTCCGCGGCTGGCTGGAAAAGGGCGAGGTGCAGGTTCTGCCCCTGGTTGGGCGCACGCCCGAGCGTGAGGAGGTCTTTGATTTCACCGTGCCCTACATGTCCCTGCACGGGGCCATTGTGGTGCGCTCCGGAACGTCGGATATCGATGATCTGGCCGACCTTCGCGGACGGCGCGTGGCCGTCATGCAGGGCGACAATGCCGAGGAATTTCTGCGACGGCAGGACCGCGGCATACTGATCAACACTACGCACACCTTCGAACAAGCCCTGCTCGAATTGTCCGAGGGGCGTCAGGACGCCGTGGTCGTGCAACGGCTTGTGGCGCTGCGTCTCATCCCGCAAACCGGGCTTGCGAATCTGCGGATTGTCGACAAACCCATCGAGGACTTTCGTCAGGATTTCTGTTTCGCCGTCAAAAAGGGCGACAGCCGCATGCTGGCCCTGCTGAACGAAGGGCTCGCCATCGCCATCGCCGACGGAACATACCGCCGTCTTCACTCCCGGTGGTTCGCCGCCCTGGAGTTGCCGAGGGATCGCCGCATCGTCGTGGGCGGCGATCATCGCTATCCTCCGTTCGAGTATCTGGACGAACACGGGAACCCGGCCGGTTTCAACGTCGAGCTCACCCGGATGATCGCCAAGGAGATGGGGCTGGACGTCGAAATTCGTCTCGGGCCCTGGACGGGCGTGCTGCACGATCTGGAGCGGGGCGACATCGACGCGGTTCAAGGCATGTTCTATTCTGCTGAACGGGACCGGAAATTCGACTTCACCCAACCGCATTCGGTGAACAATTACGTCGTTGTGGTGCGGCGTGGGGTCATCGACCCTCCGGCTTCACTCGACGACCTCAAAGACAAGAGCGTCGCCGTCCAGAAGGGGGACGTCAGCCACGACTACCTTCTGGAGCAGGGCCTGGAGTCCCGGGTGTCCGCCGTCGAGACCCAGGAGGACATGCTGCGGGGGGTGGCCGAGGGGAAATACGACTGCGCCTTGGCCCCTCGCATCATCGCCCTGCACATCATCAAGGAGCGCGGCTGGACGAATCTGCAGCTGGGCCAGAACACGTTCCTTTCCTTGGATTACTGCTATGCCGTGCCCAATGGGCATGCGGCGCTTCTGGCTCAGTTCGGCGAGGGGCTGCGGGTTCTCAAGGATTCCGGCGAATACCGGCGCCTCTACGAGAAATGGATGGGCGTGTACGAGCCGCCAACGCTGCCGCTTGTCACCATCCTGCGCAAACTCGCCATGGTCCTTGCGCCGCTGCTCCTCCTGCTGCTCGGATTTTTCCTTTGGTCGTGGACGCTGCGTCGGCAGGTCAAAATGAGGACAGGGGAACTCCGCGAAAGCGAGGAACGCTTCAAGGTCCTGCACAACGCCTCTTTCGGCGGCATCACCATTCACGACAAGGGCGTCATCCTGGACTGCAATCAGGGGCTCTCTGACATCACCGGATACTCCACGGATGAACTGATCGGGATGGACGGCCTCATGCTCCTGTCCGAAAAATCGCGCGACCTGGTCATGGGCAAGATCCTGTCCGGTGACGAAAGTCCCTATGAGGCGACAGGCCTCCGCAAGAACGGGGAAGAGTATCCCGTGCGCCTCGAAGCGCGCAACATCCCCTACAAGGGAAAAAATGTGCGGGTTACGGAGTTTCGGGACATCACGGAACAAAAGCGGGCTGAAGAGGCCCTGCTGCTGGCAAAGACGCAGGCGGAGGCCGCCAACCAGGCCAAAAGTGAATTCCTGGCCAACATGAGCCATGAGATTCGCACCCCCATCAACGGGGTCATGGGCATGCTCCAACTCATGGAGACCACCCCTCTCGATGCCGAACAGGCCGGCTACATCCGCATGGCCACCGAGGCCGGCAACCGCCTGACCAGACTCCTGTCGGACATCCTCGACCTTTCCAGAGTTGAGGCGGGCAAGATGGAGATTCGCAAGGCGCCCTTTCAACTCCACGATATCATTGATTCCGTCTCCGGGCTTTTCACCGTCGCGGCCAGAAACAAGGGCGTGGCCCTGGAATGCACGCTTGCCCCGGGCATGCCCGAGGCCCTGCTCGGCGATGAAATGCGGGTGCGCCAGGTGCTCTTCAATCTGGTGGGCAACGCCATCAAATTCACGGAGCAGGGCCGGGTCGTTCTTACGGCGGCGCTTCTCTCCGCAAGGGATGCGGAGGACTGCCGCGTGCATTTTTGCGTCACGGATACAGGCATCGGCATTGCCGAAGACAGGCTGCGCGACATCTTCGAGCCGTTCCGGCAGGTCGAAAACTCTTTCACCCGCAATTACCAGGGCGCAGGGCTGGGCCTGTCCATCGTGCAGAGGCTGGTCGAGCTCATGGGCGGAACCATCACCATAGAAAGCGCCCCCGGCGAAGGCACGAGCGTGCATGTCATCCTGCCCTTCAAACCGCATGGAGACGCCGCATCAAGCACCGCCAAAACTTCAGGCGCAGAGGCGGGCGACAGGTTGCGCGTACTCCTCGTCGAGGACGACGCGTCCAACCGCCTCACGACCCAGAAGCTGCTGGAAAAGTCCGGACACAGGGTGCTGCTGGCCGAAAACGGCCGTCGGGCGCTTGAGTTGCTGGCCGCGCATGACGTGGACTGCGTTCTCATGGACATCCAGATGCCCGTCATGAACGGCATCGAGGCCACCCGCCACATCCGTGAATCCGCCGATCTCGGCCCGAAGAAGGACGTCCCCGTCATCGCCCTGACGGCCTACGCCATGGACGGGGACAGGGAAAAATTTCTGGCCGCCGGGATGAACGGATATGCGGCGAAGCCCGTAAGGATCGAGAGCCTTCTGCACGTAATGGCCGAAACCCTGGCCGGGTAGCGTCGGCTGAGCTGCGGCGCACAACCTGACGCGGTCGTGGATTGGCACAGTCGGCACGAAGCGGGTTGAGGGTGGGGGCTGTGATGAGGGCGGCAGGAAGGATGCGAAAAAGCCCCGGGCTTGCGCCAGGGGCTTGGTGTGTATTTCCCGGAACCTCCGGGGGGGGCGGGATGACTCCCGTTATGGACGAAGATGGCGTCCCCAAGGGGATTTGAACCCCTGTTATCGGCGTGAAAGGCCGGTGTCCTGGACCTAGCTAGACGATGGGGACGAGGGTGGCTGGGCGACTTAGATTCGAACTAAGATTGACGGAGTCAGAGTCCGCTGTCCTGCCGTTGAACGATCGCCCAGCAGGGAAAAGCCTCCTTAGAGAAAGCGGCCGGCCCTGTCAAGACATGAAATGCGGTCCCTACCAGCTGCCGCCCGCCGCCAGGCGCGGGTCGTACATGGTCCGCAGGACCAGGATGTCGGATTGGGAGAATCTGCCGTTCTTGTCTTGCTGCGCCTGCATGGAATTGAGGACCGAATCCGGGGCGGCCTTGGGGTGGGTCATGACCCCCAGGGCGTGCATGAATTCATGGCGCACGATCCACAGCTTCTGGCCCCCCGAGGTCTGGAAGTCGAGGTGCAGGACGATGTCGGCCCGCCTGATGGCCCCTTTCGGGGAGGCGACCAGCCGGGTGAAGCCCCTGATGCGCTCCCCGAGCTCCTGCCAGCCCGCCGCGCCCTCGGCGCTGCCGGTCACGGTGGCCTGCCACTCATCGGCCGAGTCCGTCAGGAAGAGGCGGACGTTGGCCTGGTTCCGCGACGACACCTCCCGGAACGCGAGCCCCGGAAGAATGCCGCGCAGTTCGTTTACGACCGTGTCGACGTAATATGTGCCTTCCAGCCGGTCTTCGCCGCCGACCCAGTACTCCACGGGTTCCTCGAAACGGGTGATGACCCCGGACGGGATGTAGTCGCGCAGGATGGCGTCGTCCGCCTGACAGAAGACGGGTGTGAGCAGCAGGACGAGGAGCGTAAGGGCGAGGGCGGGGCGCATCATTCCTCCGGGGTGACGAGGTCGGGCCGGAAATGGCGGACATAGGCGCGGTAGCACGCCGTGACGGGCGAGGACGGGTCCATGCAGGGCAGCAGGTTGCCGATGGGTTCCGGCCGCGCCGCCTTGGGTGCCGGCGGGGCCGTCGGCAGCAGGGATTCGTCCAGGGCCGGGCGGCCGGCCATGAGTTCGATGGTCACCTTCTGGAAGTAGGACGTGCCGAGGAAGGCGTTGGCCTTCTCCAGGATGCTCCCGGCGAAGAAGGAGAACTCCTGCATGACCATGGAGTTGGTCGCGCCGAGAATCATGGTCTCCTTGCGGTGTCCCAGGGGGCGGATCATGCCGGCGATCTCCGGTCCCAGGATCTCCGGCCAGTGCCGCCACAGTCGGGCGATGGCCAGCTCCAGGGCCGCTTCGGGCGTGCCCAGGACCCGGTCCAGGGCCTCCGAGGCCGTGCAGGTTCTTTTCTGTCGTTCGCGCATCCACTCTGCCTATCCATCTTGATACCCCCAGGCAAGGCCGGTTCTTGACCTTTGTTCGGATGGTATGTAGGCGAGGCTATATCAAAATATCTTGATATAGATACGTAGCCACAACACGCAGCAGCACACCACCGGACACCATGAAACTTCTGACCCAGACAAAGGCCCTGGCCGACGAGACGAGGCTTCGCCTTTTGGGCGTCCTGGCCAGTCACGAGCTCAATGTGGGAGAGATCGTGCAGGTCATGGACATGGGTCAGTCGCGCATCTCACGGCACCTGAAGATCCTCATGGACGCTGGCCTGGTGGGCTGCCAGCGCCACGGCTTGTGGGCCTTCTACAGCGCCAGCGCCTCCAACGGCTCGCGGGCGCTGCTGACGGCCGTGCTGGAGGGGCTGGCCGACCTGCCCGAGCACAAGGCCGACCTTGACGCGGCCGCGCAGGTCCTGAGCGAGCGCCGCCGGTCCACGACGCGTTTCTTCGACGGCGTGGCTTCGGACTGGAAGCGCCTGAGCCGCGAGATGCTCGGCGACTTCGAGCTGGGTCAGGCCATCCTGGGCAGGCTCGAATCCTATGGCCGTCAACTGGGCACGGTGGTGGACCTGGGCTGCGGTCCCGGTCTCCTGCTCGGGCACCTGGCCGGGGCGGCCGACTGCGTCATTGGTGTGGACAACTCGGCGCGCATGCTCGACGCCGCGGCCAAGCTCCTGCCCGAGGGGCCGGAGGTCAGCCTGCGCATCGGCGACCTGGAGCACCTTCCCCTGCGCGACGGCGAGGCCGACGCGGCCGTCATGTCCCTGGTCCTGCACCATCTGGCCTCGCCCCAGGCCGGGGTGGCCGAGATGGGCAGGGTGGTGCGGCCCGGCGGACAGGCCGTGCTGGCCGATTTCCTGCTCCACGACAACGAGGCCCTGCGCACCGGCTACGGCGACCGCTGGCTCGGGTTCGCGCCCGAGGACCTGCGCTCCTGGCTGGAGCGGGCCGGCTTCCAGGAGCTGTCCTGCGAGCGCCATCCCGTGAACCTGGGCCTGACGCTCATGGTCATCACGGCCCGGCGCGAAGAATTTTCCGTATAATACCGTTCGTCACGAAAGAAAGGAGACAACATGACGTTACCCATCGATCCCACCCTGGACTACAAGGTCGCCGACATGGCCCTGGCCGAGTGGGGCAGCAAGGAAATGCAGCTGTCCGAGCGCGAGATGCCCGGACTCATGGCGCTGATCGACAAGTACGGCGACGCCAAGCCCCTCAAGGGCCTGCGCGTCACCGGCAGCCTGCACATGACCATCCAGACGGCCATGCTCATCAAGACCCTCAATGCCCTGGGCGCCGACGTGCGCTGGGCGTCCTGCAACATCTTCTCGACCCAGGACCACGCCGCGGCCGCCGTGGTGGCCGAGGGCCTGGCCAAGGTCTTCGCCTGGAAGGGCGAAACCCTCGAGGATTACTGGTGGTGCACGGAGATGGCCCTGACCTGGCCCGACGGCTCGGGCCCGGACCTCATCGTCGACGACGGCGGCGACGCGACGCTCCTGGTGCATGAGGGCGTCAAGTCCGAGAAGGACCCGTCCCTGCTGTCCCGCGAGACGGACAACAAGGAGTTCCGCTGCGTGCTTGACCGCCTCATCGCCAGTTCCAAGACCGACCCGCAGAAGTGGACGAAGATCGCCGCCCGCATCCGCGGCGTGTCCGAGGAGACGACTACCGGCGTGCACCGCCTCTACCAGATGGCCAAGAACGGCGAACTGCTTTTCCCGGCCTTCAACGTCAACGACTCCGTGACCAAGTCCAAGTTCGACAACCTCTACGGCTGCCGCGAGTCCCTGGCCGACGGCATCAAGCGCGCCACGGACATCATGGTTGCGGGCAAGGTCGTCCTGGTCTGCGGCTACGGCGACGTGGGCAAGGGCTGCGCCCAGTCCATGCGCGGCTTCGGCGCGCGCGTGCTGGTGACCGAGATCGACCCCATCTGCGCCCTGCAGGCGGCCATGGAAGGCTACGAAGTCACGACCATGGTCAAGGGCTGCGCCGAGGCCGACATCTTCGTCACGGCCACGGGCAACTACCACGTCATCCGCGGCGAGCACATGCTGGCCATGAAGGATGAGGCCATCATCTGCAACATCGGCCACTTCGACAACGAGATCGACATGGGCTTCCTGGAGAAGACCCCCGGCTGCACCAAGATCACCATCAAGCCCCAGGTCGACAAGTGGATCCTGCCCTCGGGCAAGAGCCTCATCGTCCTGGCCGAAGGCCGCCTGGTGAACCTCGGCTGCGCCACGGGCCACCCGAGCTTCGTCATGTCCAACTCCTTCACCAACCAGGTCCTGGCCCAGCTCGACCTGGCCAAGAACACGTACCCCCCGCAGGTCATGACCCTGCCCAAGGTCCTGGACGAGGAGGTGGCGCGTCTGCACCTCGCCCGCCTGGGCGTGGAGCTCGAAACCCTGTCCAGGGAGCAGGCCGACTACATCGGCGTGTCCGTGAACGGCCCCTACAAGCCCGACCACTACCGTTACTAATCAACTCCACATGACAAGGAGATTCCCATGATTCTCAACGCCGACCACTATCTGTTCACTTCCGAATCCGTGACCGAGGGCCACCCGGACAAGATCGCCGACCAGATCTCCGACGCCGTCCTCGACTGCCTCCTGGCCCAGGACCCGCGCTCCCGCGTGGCCTGCGAGACCCTCGTCACCACCGGCATGGCCGTCATCGCAGGCGAGATCACCACCGAGGCCTACGCCGACCTGCCCGACATCGTGCGCTCCACGGTGCGCGAGATCGGCTACGTCAGCTCCGACATGGGCTTCGACGCCAACACCTGCGCCGTCTTGTCCTCCATCGACAAGCAGTCCCCGGACATCGCCATGGGCGTTGACCGCGCCAAGCCCGAGGACCAGGGCGCCGGCGACCAGGGCATGATGTTCGGCTACGCCACCACGGAAACGAGCTCCCTGATGCCCGCGCCCATCTACTATGCCCACGGCCTGAGCCGCCGGCTGTCCGAGGTGCGCAAGGCCGGGATCCTGAATTTCCTGCGCCCCGACGGCAAGACTCAGGTTTCCGTCGAGTACCGCAAGGGCAAGCCCGTGCGCATCGACAACGTGGTCGTGTCCTCCCAGCACACCCCCGAGGTGACCTACGAGGAGATCGTCGAGGGCATCAAGCGCGAGGTCATCGCCAAGGTCATGCCGGCCGAGATGATGGACGCGAACACCCGCATCTACATCAACACCACGGGCCGCTTCGTGGCCGGCGGCCCCCTGGCCGACTGCGGCCTGACGGGCCGCAAGATCATCAACGACACCTACGGCGGCATGGGCAACCACGGCGGCGGCGCCTTCTCGGGCAAGGACCCGTCCAAGGTCGACCGCTCCGGCGCCTACATGGCCCGTTACGTGGCCAAGAACATCGTGGCCGCCGGCCTGGCCGGGACCTGCGAAGTGCAGATCGCCTACGCCATCGGCGTGGCCGAGCCGGTCTCGGTGCTCGTCACCACGGGCGGCACGGGCGTGGTGCCCGACGAGGTGCTGACCAAGGCCGTGCGCGAGGTCTTCGACCTGCGTCCCTACTTCATCATCAAGCGCCTGAACCTCATCCAGCCCATCTACAAGAAGAGCGCCTGCTACGGCCACTTCGGCCGCGAGGACTTCGTCTTCCCCTGGGAAGTGACCGATGCCGTCGACGACCTGAAGACGGCCGCCAAGATCTAGGACGGACGCACGAGGGCGGGGCGGGAGAAATCCCGTCCCGCTTTTTTCCGGGCACTTGACCGAGGGCCGTGTCCGGGAACATGACAGGCCATGGCCACCCCCAAACACGACACGCCCACCGACGCCATTCTGGAGAGCATCTCCGACGGCGTCTTCACCGTGGACCTCGACTGGCGCATCACCTCCTTCAACCGCGCCGCCGAGGAGATCACCGGCGTGCCGCGCGCCGAGGCCCTGGGACGCCTGTGTTCCGAGGTCTTCCGCTCCAGCCTGTGCGGCGCGCAGTGCCCCCTGCAGGCCACTCTGGCGAGCGGCCGGCCCCACATCGGGACCTGCGGGTACATCATCACGGCCCAGGGCGAGCGCGTGCCCATCAGCGTGTCCACGGCGGTCTTCCGCGACGAGTCCGGGCGGGTCATGGGCGGCGCCGAGACCTTCCGCGACCTGTCCGAGGTCGACGCCCTGAAGCGCGAACTCGAAGGGCGCTACCACGTGGGCGAACTCTTCAGCCGCAGCCCGCGCATGCACCATGTGTTCGAGGTCCTGCCGGCCCTGGCGGCCAGCCCGAGCACGGTCCTCATCACCGGCGAGACGGGCACGGGCAAGGAACTTTTCGCCCGCACCATCCATTCCCTGAGCGCCCACAGCGAGGGGCCCTTCGTGGCCGTGAACTGCGCGGCCCTGCCCGACACGCTGCTCGAGTCCGAACTCTTCGGAGCCAAGGCCGGGGCCTACACCGGCGCCGTGCGCGACCGTCTCGGCCGCTTCGCCCAGGCCCGCGGCGGGACCATCTTCCTGGACGAGATCGGCGAGATCAGCCCGGCCCTGCAGGTGCGCCTGCTGCGCGTGCTGCAGGAGCGGACCTTCGAGCCCCTGGGCTCCGCGCGCACCGAGTCCACCGACGCCCGCGTCATCGTGGCCACCAACCGCAGCCTGCCGGACCTCATCCGCGAGGGGACGTTCCGCGAGGACCTCTACTACCGCATCAACGTCATCCGCCTTGAATTGCCTCCTCTGCGCGAGCGCAAGGACGACATCGGGCTTCTGGCCGAGCAGTTCATCCGCCGTTTCAACCGCCTTCAGAACCGTGGCGTCCCCGGCATCAGCACCGAGGCCCTGTCGCTGCTCATGGCCCACGACTGGCCGGGCAACATCCGCGAACTCGAGAACTGCATCGAACGGGCCTTCGTGCTCTGCGGTGACGAACGCATCGGCATCGTCCACCTCCCCGAGGAGTTGACGGCCACGGCGCCCCATATCGGCGGGCATCAGTCCGTGCACGATCTCCTGGACCGGCAGGCCATCCAGGCCGCCCTCGAGAGGGCCGATTTCAACCGCCTGGCCGCGGCGCGGGACCTGGGCATCCACAAGACCACGCTTTTTCGGCGCATGAAGCGCTTGGGCATGGATCTGCCCGTCCGCGACGGCCGCTCCACCCCCCGACGGTAGCCGCGCGCAACTCTCGCGCGTCTTGTGGTGCGCCGCCGCAACCCCGTTCCTGCGCCTGACGCCCGAAATCCCCGGCCCGCCTTGGTCCGGCCCCGCCGGGCGGTCCGGTCTCTTCCGGCACGCTCCATGCTTTGCCTTGGCGCAGAGAGGGACCCTATGACCCGCATCGCAGTGCATCATTGGCAGCATCGCATCGCCCCGGTCTTCGACATCGGCGGCGAAATCCTCGTCCTCGGCAACGGCGCCGGGACGCGCGAGGAGCATCTGCTGCAGTGTTCCGAGCCGCTGCACAGGGCCGAGGAGCTCTGCGCGCTGAGCGTGGGGACCCTCATCTGCGGGGCCATCTCCCGGTCCATGTCCGAGGCCTTGGCGGCCCGGGGCATCACTGTGGTGGGCTTCGTGGCCGGCGACCTGGACCGGGTCGTGGCCGCGTGGGAGCATGGGGGGCTCGACGAAACCTTCGCCATGCCCGGATGCCGCGGCGCGTGCCGCGGCCGGGGGGCAGGGGAGCAGCGGGCGGCCGGCTTCGGACCCCGGCGTGCGGAAACGCCGGTGCCCGTCGCATCCGAAGACTGTTCCGACATCGGTCCCGGCGGTCAGCGCAGGCGCGCCCGCAGGGGCGGCCGGGGGCCGGGCGGATGCGGGTTGCCGGGGCGTGACGGGTAATGGGACGACTTTGATATCGAAATGGACGCCTCTTGGCGCGGAGCACGCAGTTCGCGGCCGGGAGGACATGGGGATGAACACCAACAGGCTTTTTCGGAGATACTTGATGGACAACACGGAGAAGAGCGCCGTATCCGGTGCGGCCCGTTCCAAGGCGTCGACGTGCGATTCGTGCACGGATTCCTCGTGCTCGGCAGCCAAGCGGCAGCTGAACGAGACGGATCAGGATTTTCAGGAGCGCAGGGCCCTGCAGGCCCGCCTGTGCCGCATCGACCACAAGATCATGGTCATGTCCGGCAAGGGCGGGGTGGGCAAGAGCACCGTGGCCGTGAACCTGGCCATGGGCCTCATGCTGGCCGGCAAGAAGGTCGGCCTGCTGGACGTGGACATCCACGGTCCCAGCGTCCCGACCATGCTCGGCCTGGAGGGCGCGACCATCGACCAGGGGCCCGAGGGCCTGCTGCCCGTGGAGCTGGGCAACCTCAAGGTCATGTCCATGGGCTTCCTGCTGCGCAACCCCGACGACGCCGTCATCTGGCGCGGCCCGGTCAAGGGCGGGGTCATCAAGCAGTTCCTGAAGGACGTGGCCTGGGGCGACCTCGACTACCTGATCATCGACGCGCCTCCCGGCACGGGCGACGAGCCCCTGTCCGTCTGCCAGCTCATCAACCCCATCGACGGCGCCGTGGTCGTGACCACGCCGCAGCGAGTGGCGGCCATGGACGTGCGCAAGTCCATTACCTTCTGCGCCCAGGTCGGCATGAAGGTCCTGGGGGTGGTCGAGAACATGAGCGGCTTCGTCTGCCCCAAGTGCGGTGAGGTGACGCACATCCTGCGTTCGGGCGGCGGGAAGCGGATGGCCGACGACATGGGCGTGCCCTTCCTGGGTTCCATCCCCATCGACCCGTCCGTGGCCGAGGCCGGGGACATGGGGCAGGCCTTCGTCCTGCACCATGCGTCGAGCCCCACGGCGGTGCTCATGCGTTCCGTGATCGCGCCGCTGCTGGATCTGCCCGCACCGGCTCCGCAGGCTTGAAGCGGGAGGCGCCATGACACGGGCCGTACTGACGGTACTCGTCGACAACCAGGCCGGCTTCGGCTGCGTGGCGGAGCACGGCTACGCCCTGTGGATCGACGCCGGCGACAGGCGGATTCTGCTGGACACCGGCCAGGGCCCTGCCCTGGCCGAAAACGCTCGCATTCTGGGCGTCGATCTGGGCAGCACGGACATCCTGGCCCTGAGCCACGGCCATTACGACCACACCGGCGCGGTGCCACTCGTTCTGTCCTCCGCGCCGCAGGCCAGGCTGTTCTGCCATTCCGGGGTGACCGAGCCGCGCTACAGCATCCGGGACGGTGAAGCCCGTGACATCCGCATGCCGATGGCGTCCATGCGCGCCCTGAACGCCTTGTCCGTGGATCGTCTGCTCTGGAGCGGCGAATCCGTGCCGCTTGGCGAGGGCATGGGGCTCAGCGGCTTCATCCCGCGCCGCACGGACTTCGAGGACACGGGGGGGCCGTTCTTCTTCGACCCCCTCGGCCACCGGCCCGACCCCATAGGCGACGACCAGTCCCTGTGGATCGCCACGGACAAGGGCCTCGTGATCTGCACGGGCTGCTGCCACGCGGGGCTGGTCAACACCCTCATGCACCTGCGTGAGGTCACGGGCGAGGAGCGCATCCGAGCCGTCATCGGCGGCCTGCACCTCGGCGCGGCCTCTCCGGAGCGTTTGGAGAAGACGGCCCGTGCCCTGCGCGACATGCGCGTGGGGCTCCTCGTGCCCTGCCACTGTACGGGCGCAGCCGCCGCGGCCTGGCTGGCGGACCACCTGGACTGCGAGGTGCACACGGGGTATTCGGGTTTTCGTCTGGACACGGCCGACCTCTGAAGGCGGCCGCACCGTCCCGTTCACAGGAGGAACGCATGACCTACCGCATCCACCCCATCGTCATGGGCACCAAGGTCTTCGACAAGGGCATGATGACCTACCAGCACGACTACGGGACGCCCTTCACCATTCCCATCTACTGCTGGTACCTGGAGGGTGGGGAGAAGAAGATCCTGGTGGACACGGGCGAGATGCGCCCCGTGGTCTCCGAGGAGCGGGAGAAGGCCATCGGCGGGAAGATCTACGGCTTCGAGGAGGGGCTGGCGAGGTACGACATGGCGCCGGAGGACATCGACATCGTCCTGCACACCCACCTGCACAACGATCACTGCGAGAACGACGCCAAGTGCGTCAACGCGAAGATCTACGTGCACGAGAAGGAACTGGAGCGCATCCACGACCCACACCCGCTCGATTTTCGCTACCTCGAAGATTACATCGAGGAGGTGGAGGAGAACGGGCAGATCGTGACCCTGACGGGCGACATGGAGATTGCGCCCGGAGTGACAATGATCCACACCCCGGCCCACACCGAGGGCGGCATGTCCGTGCGTGTGGAGACGGACAAGGGGAGCGTGCTTATCTGCGGCTTCTGCACCATCCTGGAGAACCTCTACCCGCCCAAGTCCGTGACCGCCATGGAAATGGAAGTCATCCCGCCCGGCACCAACGTGAACCCTTACCTGGCCTACGAAACCCTGGTCCGGGCCAAGACCCTGGCCGACCACGTCCTGCCGCTGCACGAGCCAAAATGGGCCTCCATGGAGACCGTGCCCGAATAATGCTCGTCATCAAGTGCGCCGCCTGTCGCAGGAAGCTGTGGCGCTACCGCAAGCTGGGACCGGGCGAGGTCCTGCGCTGCCACCGGGAGAGGATTGAGAAAATCTGGTTCCTGGAGGAACGCGACGGCAAGGTCTGGTGCGAGTGCGGGAAGGCCGTGGGCATCGACAAGGGGACGTTCATCAAGATGAACCGGAACGCGTTCACGTATTCGGGGACCAAGATCGATATCTAGGTGCAAACGCCCTCGCCCGAAACACCCCCGGTCCGCTCGGACCGGGCATCGGACGGGTGCGCAGCCGCCATACGCACTATCACAGCGTCATTCCCGCGAAGGCGGGAATCCATGCCTTTCAACGCTTAGGAATACAGGGAGACTTCTGGTTCGTTGCTGGGGGCTGTCCCAGGGCGGCCGCGAGCCGGGGCGTTTCGGGCCGGGCCCGCTCCGGGTTGCGCTTTGGGCGTGAGGGGTGTTCAACCGGTTCGCCCCGGCGGGAAGAGACAGAATCTATACATGCACGGGGTGCAGGGGGCGAGCCCCCTGCCCGCCGGAGGCATTCCCGATCTCCCCCTTTCTCACTCCCCGTCAGGCGCCGGCGTGAACCGGATGCGCACGATGCGGCGGCGTTCCACTCTTTCCACCTTGAATACGCCTTCCTTGAGGGGCACTTCGTCGCCGGGTTCCAGGACGCGTCCGGCCTGGGCCAGGAGGAAGCCGGCCACGGTGGTGTAGGCCTCGTCCTCGGGCAGGCGGAGCTTCAGCTTGCGGTTGGCGTCGCGTACGGCGAGCATGCCGTCGAGGATGAAGGCCGCGCCGTCGCGTACGATCTGGGAGCGGACTTCCTCGTCGTATTCGTCGTTGATCTCGCCGACGATCTCCTCCAGCACGTCCTCCAGGGTGACGAGGCCTTCGAGTCCGCCGTATTCGTCCATGACGAAGACGAGGTGGGTGCGCGTGGCCTGCATCTGGCGCAGCAGGCTTCCGAGGCGCTTGCCCGACGGGACGAAGGTCGGCGGGTGGAGCAGGGCCGTCATGGAGAAGACCAGGCCTGGTTCGCGGGCCATGAAGGGCTCCATGTCCTGGCGGTAGAGGACGCCGACCATGTCGTCGAGGTCCTGGCCGTAGACGGGCAGCCGGGAGTACCCGTGGATGCGGAAGGCGGCCAGGACGTCGTCCAGGGTGGAGTCCACTGGCAGGGCGGCGATCTCCGAGCGCGGGATCATGGCCTCGCAGGCCTCGGTGGTGTTGAAGTCGAAGGCGCGGCGGATGAGGCGGCGCTTCTCCTCCTCGACCTGGCCGTGGGCGTAGGTGGCGTCGATGAGCATGCGCAGTTCGTCTTCGGTGTAGACCGAGCCGTGGCTGGCGCTGGGCGTGAAGCCGAGCATGCGCACGGTGCGGGTGCCGGACCAGTCCAGGAGGCGGATGGGCCAGTGGAAGGTGCGGTAGAATATCTCCATGGGCAGGGCGATGGCCAGGGCCGTTTTTTCGGCCATTTCCAGGGCGATGGTCTTGGGAGCAAGTTCGCCCAGGACGATGTGCATGAAGGTGATCAGGCTGAAGGCCACGGTGAAGGAGATGGAGTGCAGCACGGCCGGTGGGATCCGACCTTCGAGCAACGGGTTCAGCAGATCGGCCACGGCGGGCTCGCCAATCCAGCCCAGGCCCAGGGAAGCCAGGGTGATGCCGAGCTGCGTGGCCGAGATGTAGGCGTTCAGGTGGTCGATGAGGCGCAGGAGCCGCACTGCTTTTTTGTTGCCTTCGGCGGCCAGGGTGGCGACGCGGGAGCGCCGCACGCCCACCAGGGCGAACTCCGAGGCCACGAAGAATCCGTTGGCCAGGACCAGGGCGAACACGAGAGCGAGGTAAAGCAAAGAGCCGAACATGAAATATCCTTGATGAACACTGGCGGTCTGCCGCGCGGGTGCGCGACAATCCATTCCTAACAACGGTCCGCCGCCAGGGTAAAGAAGCAAATGGGCGTATCGCCGAAATATGTGCTATTCGTCGATGTCGATGAGGCCCAGGCGCGCGGCGTGCCGCACGAATGCCATGGGGCTCTTGATGCCGAGCTTGGTCATGATGGAGTAGCGGTGGTTGAGGACGGTCTTGCGGGAGACGAAGAGCTTGGCCGCGATTTCCTCGGGCGTGAGCCCTTCGGCCAACAGGCGCATGACCTGCTGTTCGCGCAGGGACAGGGTGCCGTAGGAGGCGTCCACGGTCTTGGCCTTGCGGCCCGAGATGTCGTTCAGGCGCCGCAGGACCGTGGGCGAGAGGGATCCGTCGAGGTACTGGCCGCCGGCCAGGACGGTGTCGATGGCCTGCAGGATGCCTTCGCCGCCGGATTCTTTGGACATGTAGCCGCTGGCCCCGGCCTGGAAGGCAGCGGCGATGAAGTCGAGCTTGGCGTGCATGCTGACGATGAGCACGGGCATGTCCGGGCGGACGGCGCGCATCTCGCGGGTCAGTTCGATGCCGCTGCCGTCGGGCAGGGAGATGTCGACCACGGCCAGGTCCGGGGTGAGCTCCTTGGTCATGCGCAGCCCCTCGGCGCTGGTCCCGGCCTCCCCGACGACGCTGAAGTCGGGCCTGGCGCAGAGGCGGGCCCGCAGGCCGTCGCGGTACAGGGGGTGGTCGTCGACGATGAGGATGCGCTTAAGGGTGCTCACGGGTGCTCCGGTTCAGCGGGGTTTCGATGCGGATCTGCAGGCCCTGGCCGGGTCTGGACTTGAAGCTGATGGTCCCGCCCAGGTGCCTGACCCGCTCGCGCATGCTCCACAGCCCCATGCGCCGGTTGCGGCCGGCCTGGGCCTGGCAGCTTTCCAGGTCCATGCCGCAGCCGTCGTCCTCGATGCGCACGATGAGGCTCGGATAGGCGCCCAGCATGCGGATGACGGCGCGGCTGGCCCTGGCGTGCTTGCGCACGTTGTTCAGGGCTTCCTGGATGAGGCGGTAGATGTTGATCTGGGTGTCGAAATCGAAGTCCACCCCGGCCAGTCCGTCGGCGAAGACGTCGACGATGATGCCGTGGCGCAGGGAAAAATCCTCGCAGTGGGCCAGGACGGTCTCGACCAGACCGAGCTCCGTCAGGCCCGGCGGCAGCAGGCCGTAGGCCAGGTCGCGGATGCCGCGGATGGCCGCGGCCAGCCGCTCGGCGATGGCCGCGGTCTGCGCCCGGCACGGGCCGTCGGCGGACAGGGAGCAGTGGATGCGCTCCAGGTCGGCCTTGGCCAGGGAGAGGTCCTGGGCCAGGTGGTCGTGGAGCTCGCGGGCGATGCGCTGGCGCTCGTTCTCCTGGGCCATGATGAGCTCCCGGGACAGGGCGCGCATGCGTTCCTCGGCCCGGCGCTGAGCCACGATGCGACCGACCAGGTCGGACACGGCGTCGATGAGACTGCGCTCCTCGCGCAGGAAGGGTCCTTCGTCGCTTTGGGGTCGCTCTTCGAGGTAGCAGACCTCGACCTCGCCGCAGTTTTCATCGCCTATGACGACGGGGCTTGTCTGGCGCCATGACGTGGGACGGTAGTTGGCCGAGCGGTGGGTGTCGTCGCCCAAGCGGATGGCGGCGCAGGCGATGTCGGGGTATTGCCAGGAGGCGGGGATGAGGCCGGCGATGCCCGTCAGCAGCTCGTCCAGGGGCTGGTCGGCGCGCTGGGCCATGCGGGTGATGCCGTAGAGGCAGTTGAGCTCCTTGATGCGCTCGAGCAACGCGCTTTCGGTTCTGCGGCGCTGGGCGACGAAGTCCTGCCAGGACTCGCGGGAGATGGGAAATTCTTCGGTGATGTCTGTCTGGAGGGTCATGCTTGGCTACTCCTGGCCGTCGGCCGCGTGTGGCCCTGTAGCACAGGATGGGGCGGTGGGCCAGGGGCGGGGCCGGCCTTCGGCCGGTCCGCCCCCGGGTGTCGTCATCAGGACAGGATCTTGCGGGCGATCTCGTCCTGCACGTCGGTGATGAAGCGGATGCCCGTCTCCTGGGCCGTGTCGCGGTTGCCGGAGACGATGTCGTCGCGGGAGATCTCCGTGACGGAGAACTTGCGTGCGCCGGCCAGGAGCTGCTGCAGGCCCGCGCCGAGCTTGTCGGCCAGGGTCCAGGCGGCGATGGCGCCGTAGGGCACGGTCTTCATCTCGTCGGCGCCGATCTTGGCCTTGAGGCTCTCATAGCCGGCGAAGATCTGCTCGGGCGTTTCGCCGATGTCCTTGACGGTCTTGGGCAGGCTGTCCCAGTTGCCGCAAACCTTCTCTTTGCGCTCGGGGTTCAGGGCGCCTTCGATGTTGGAGCCCAGGAAGCCGGGGATCATGAGCGTGCGGCCCATGCAGATCAGCTTGACGAAGGGCGCGCCCAGGGCCAGGGCCTTGAAGATCTGGTCCTCGCGGGCCAGGCCGCCGGCGAAGGACATGTCCACGACCTTCTGCCCCTTGGCGGCCAGGATGTTGCCGTATTCGACGGCCTTGGAGTGCAGCAGGATGGACGGCACGCCCCAGGTCTCCATCATGTTCCAGGGGCTCATGCCCGTGCCGCCGCCGGAACCGTCGATGGTCAGCAGGTCGAGGCCGGCCTCGGTGGCGTACTTGATGGCCATGGCCAGGGCTTCCATGCCGTAGGAGCCGGTCTTGAGCGAGATCTTGGTAAAGCCGAGCTTACGCAGGTAGGCCACTGTCTCCATGAAGTTCTGGTGCACGGCGTCTGCGGAGGGCAGGTCGGTGTAGCCCAGGCGGCTGTGGCGGGCGAAGCCCTTGATGCCGCCAGCCTTGAAGGCTTCCTGCACTTCGGGCAGTTCCGGGTCCGGGTCGACCAGGTAGCCGCGCTTCTTCAGGAACAGGGCGTAGTCCAGGCTCTTGACCTCGATCTCGCCGCCGATGTTCTTGGCGCCCTGACCCCACTTGAGCTCGATGCAGACCTTGCTGCCGTACTTGCCGATGACGTACTCGGCCACGCCGTTGCGCGCGTCCTCGACGTTCAGCTGCACGATCATGGTGCCGTAGCCGTCGGAGTAGCGGTTATAGATCTCGATGCGGCGGTCCAGCTCGGGGGACTTCTCGATGCGGCCGTTCGCCATGCTGGAGGCGCGGTCGACGCCGACCACGTTCTCGCCGATGACGATGGGGATGCCGATCAGGGCGCAGCCCGCGGCGAAGGAGTCCCAGTACTTGGCGGCGATGAAGGTCGAGCCCAGGGCGCCGGTCATCAGCGGCATGCGGACCTTGGTCTTTTCCGTGGCGCCGAAGGAGGTTTCCAGGGAGACGTTGGTGAAGAGGCAGTCGTCGGGGTTGGTGGTCCGGCCGGGAGCGACACCGTTGGCGCCGTAGCTGTAGCCCTGGATGCGCAGGGAATTGTAGCTCACGCCGACGTGGCAGGTGTTGGAACTGCCGGCGGTCACGGCACCGAAATCCCGGGGGTAGAGCATGTGCCGGCCTTTGAGGCAGGACATCCAAGTTTCGCACTTTCCGGCGCAGTCCGAGCGGCACAGGGTGCACAGGCCGGACTCGGCCGGGTTGCCGCGGTTGGTGGTACCGAGAACGTCATTGCTTTTGGGCCATTGGATCATTTTTTCGTCTCCCGTGTGCAGATGTGGATTATGTTTCTCCGACCCAAAAATATGGACGTCACCACGAAGACCGTCCGGTCCTGCATAGTGACGCTGCGCAGCGGCGCGCCCGGCAGGACGCGCGGTGGTAGGGTCAGGATAAATTCAATAGATTATCTATGGTTGGAGCTGATTTGTGTCGATAGGAATGGCGCCTTTTTCTTTGGGTCGTTTGGTCGTCGGCGCTGGGAATTTTTCACGTAATTTGGGAATATCTCCCATGTTCATGAGCGGGGAGCGACTGTTTCGAGGCTGTCTTGTCTGCCGATGGGTGTTTGGAAGGATGTTGCGCCGGGCCGGAGGGGATGGCGGTGGGAAGGGCGGACGGACGTGCGATGGGCCAAAAAAAACCCTCTCGGGAGAGGGTTTCAAGCCGGGCTATTCCTGGGTCTTGGGCGCCTTCTTGCGCTTTTCCCAGAGCTTCATGCCCTGCATGGTCTTGCGGCGGTCGCGGGCCAGGGACTTGGCCACCAGGGAGGTGCCCTTCTTGTAGCCGTACTTTTCCCTGTACTCTTCCGGGGTCAAACCGTGGGTCGCCAGGTGACGCTTGGTCAGGACCTTGAAGGACTTGCCGCACTCGCAGCAGATGACGCTCTTTTCGCGGATGGCGTTCTTGGGGTCGACGGCGGGTTCGCCTTCGGTCACGGGTGCGACTCCCTCGGCCACGCCGCGTATGTTCTGCGCCAGCGAGCGGATCATAGAGGTGATTTCGTCCTCGTTCATGTTGCGGACGGAAGCCTGGGCCTTAACGATTTCTATTGCCTGCTTGAGATAGTCTTCCATTTTTACTCCATACGTATATAGGGTCGGTATCGATGATGTAGCCAATCGATCAAAGTACCTTCATACATAGTAGGGATTCTGCGAAAGTCAAATGCTTTCTTGGTAATCTATTGAGTCTCTTTTTGCGGTCTTCCCCGCGGCCCGGAAACACCCCCGGATGGCCGAAAACTTGGCAGGGATTTTTCTGAAATTGCATGTGCATTCCGGTGAATACAGGGGCTGGGGGGAACTTGACGGATCTGTTTTTTTTGGTTCAGCTGCGAGCCGCAGGAATGAATATTTTGACGAAAGGAGGGTGTAATGCCGTCGTTTGATATTGTAAGCGAACTCGATCTGCAGGAAGTCGACAATGCGGTGAACAACGTGCGCAAGGAGGTGGAAACCCGGTACGACTTCCGCGGCGTGATCACGGAAATGGAGTTTAACCGGAAGACCAAGGTCATCTCCCTGGTCACGGGCGACGACATGAAGATCCGGGCCATCCGGGACATGCTCATCTCCCATTTCGTGCGGCGCAAGGTGGACCCCAAGTCCATGGAGTTCGGCGAGTCCGAGAAAACCTCGCGGGGCCAGCTCAAGCAGGAGATCAAGCTGCACGACGGCATCGACAAGGACAACGCCCGCAAGCTCGTGAAGCTCATCAAGGACAGCAAGCTCAAGGTTCAGGCCGCCATCCAGGACGAGCAGGTACGGGTCACGGGCAAGCAGATCGACGACCTGCAGGCCGTCATGGCCCTGCTCAGGGACGCGAAATTCGAACTGCCCCTGCAGTACGTGAACATGAAGAAGTAGCGGAGTCAGTATGCACGATTTCCTGATGGGCATCTGGGGATGGCTCACGGCCAACCCCCTGGCCGGACTCGGCGTCGCCGCCGTGGTCGCGCTCATGCTCTGGAAGCAGCCGAAGCAGACCATGAAGCTCGCCCTGGCCCTGCTGGTCCTTGTGGCCCTGGGCTACCTCGTTTCGGGCATCATCGACTTCACCATGCACAGCGCCGTGGTGAAGGAGAGCGGGATCGAGAAGAGTCAGTAGGATTTCGTTTCGGGCTTTCCGCCGGCACGCGCCCTGGATTCCCGACTTCGCGGGGCCGAAGCGGAGGCCTTGGCGTAGCCTCGACGTCATTCCCGCGCAGGCGGGAATCCAGGTTTTTTGTCTTTACGCCCTGATTTGATCCCGGGGAGTAGCAACGGGGACTCCTCAAGCCCTACCGTGTCATGGGCAGGAGCATGCGCACGGTCGTGCCTGAGCCGGGTTGCGACGAGAACTCCAGCCGTCCGCCGTGCTCGTGCATGATGGCCGAGGAGATGGACAGGCCCAGGCCCGTGCCGCCCTGTTCGCGCTTGGTGGTGAAGAAGGGGTCCTGGATGTACTTGAGGTCCAGGGGGTCGATGCCGCAGCCGTTGTCGCGTACCTCCACCCCGGCCCAGGCCCGGTTTTCGCCGAGATTTGACAGGACCTGCACCGTGATCTCCCCGCCCGCGGCGGGCACGGCCTCGCAGGCGTTGACCAGGAGGTTGATGAGGACCTGGATCAGGCGCTGGGGATCGGCCTCCACCAGGGCCGGTTCCGGGGCCAGCCGCACCAGGTAGCCGGGGGCCGCGCTCTTGAGCTTGTGGCGCACGAAGGCCAGGGCCCCGGCCACCACGTTGTTGAGGTCCGTTGATTCCCGCTCGCCCTCGGGACGCTGGCGCGAGTAGTCCTTGAGGCGCGAGACGATGTCCTTGATACGCTCGGAGCCGTCGACCATGCCCTGCAACAGCAGCGGCATCTGCTGCCTGAGCTCCGAGTATTCGAGCCCGCCGAGGACGAAGTCCCCGTGCTCCTCCTGGTATTCGTCCAGGACGTGCAGGGCGTCGGCCCACACGTCGCGCAGCAGCGGCAGGTTGAGGGTCAGGAAGCTGTTGGGGTTGTTGATCTCGTGGGCCACGCCAGCCACCAGCACGCCCAGCGACGCCATCTTGTCGGCCTGGATCATCTTCTGGCTCCGCAGTTCCGCCTTGCGCTCGGCGTCCTTGCGGGCCGTGATGTCCGTGAGCTTGCCCTCGATGAAGGCCGTGCGGCCCTGGTCGTCCTTTTCGCTTCTGGCGTTGAACTCCACCCAGATCTCGCTGCCGTCCTTGCGGCGCATGCGCGTCTCGAAATCCTTGATCACACCGTCGTTGCGGATGACCGAGAAGACCCGCTCCCGGTCGTCGGGATCGCAGTAGAGCTGGCGGCCGATGTTGGTGACCGAGGCCATGAGGTCTTCGGGCGAGTCGTAACCCAGGATGCGCGCCATCTCCCGGTTGGCCTCCAGGAAGCGGCCCTGGGCCGTGGAGCGGTAGATGCCCTCCAGGGCCTTCTCGAAGATGGCCCGGTATTTCCTGCCTTCCTCCTCCCGTTCGCTCCATTCCGTGATGTCATGGGCGAAGACCACGGCCCCCAGAATCTCCCCGCCGCGCACCAGAGGCACGTAGGTGTTCTGGTAGAAGCCGATCTCCCCTTTGGGTCGGCGGTATCTGCGGCGCAGGATGTAGGACTCGCCCTTCAGCACGCGGTCGAAGTTGCGCCGTGACGCGGCGCGCTCCTCGGGGTCGAGGATGTCGAAGACGTGCATGCCCGGGTGGATGTCCAGATTCCAGTTGTGTTTGACGAATTCGCGGTGGGCCTGGTTGAAGGCGATGTAGTTGTAGTTCAGGTCCAGGGAAAAGAGCATGACGTTGAGGGGCGTGTCGATGAGGGCGCGCAGGTCGTGCAGTTCCCGGGTCAGGGTTCGGTTGGCCCGCTCCAGGTGGCGCAGCCTGGCCAGGAGGTCCTCGCGTCCGTTCACTCGTCGTCCTCGCTGGCCATGAGGAGCTTGTTCAGGCGTTTGTTCAGGGCCTGGCGGGATACGCCGAGCATGCCCGCGGCCATGGCCTGGTTGCCGCCCGTGCGGCGCATGGCCTCCATGACCAGTTCCGCGCAGACGCGCTTCAAGGTCGGGAGTTCCGGCCCGAACTGCACGCCGGCCCCTTCGCCGGATCTGGCCGCGGGCGCGTCGGCATGGTGCGCGGCCACGTGCTCCCTGATGCGCCCGATGTCCAGGGTCTCGCCCGTGGTGCAGCTGGCGGCGTCGAGGATCAGGAACTGCAGTTCACGTACATTGCCTGGAAAGGGATATCCCATGAGCAATGGGAAGAGCTCGGGCGGAGCCACGGGCTTGCGGCGCTGCTGGCAGGCCTGGCGCAGGAAGTGGTCCACGAGCAGGGGGATGTCCTCGCGCCGCTCGCGCAGGGGCGGCAGATGCACGTGGTGGGCCCGCAGGCGGTAGTAGAGGTCCGAGCGGAAGCGTTCGGGTTCGCCAAGCGCCGCCGGGTCCACGTTGGTGGCGGCGATGATGCGCGCGTCGGTCTTGCGCGTCACGTCGGAGCCGATGGGCAGGTACTCGCGCTCCTGCACCAGACGCAGCAGCTTGACCTGGGAGGCGTGCGGCAGGTCGCCGATCTCGTCCAGGAAGAGGGTGCCGGCCTTGGCGTTCTCGACCAGCCCCGGCCTGGCCCGGTCTGCGCCCGTGAAGGCGCCCTTCTTGTGGCCGAAGAGGGTGTCGGCGAAGATGTTGTCGTCGAGGCCAGCCACGTTGACGGGGATGAACTCGCCCTGGCGGCCGCTCAGGTCGTGGATGACCTTGGCCACCAGTTCCTTGCCCACGCCGGATTCGCCGGTGATGAGCACGGGCTGGGTGCTGCGCGCGATGGCCTCGATGTACTGGAAGATCGAGCGCATGGCCTTGGAGCAGGTCACGATGGGCGCGAAGGCCTCGGGATGCTCCAGGGTGTCCTGCAGGAAGCGCGTGCGCAGGCCGCTGTTCTCGCGGCGTAGTTCGCGGATCTCGATGGCGTGGCGGATGCCCGAGACGAGGCTGCTCTTGTCGTTGGTCTTGACGAAGAAGTCGAAGGCCCCGCGCTTGATGCACTGCACGGCCGTCTCCACCTGGCCCATGCCGGTGATGACCAGCACCGGGACGTCCGGGTTGGTCCGGCCGACCTCGACGATGAGCTCCTCGCCGGACATGCCGGGCATGGCCAGGTCCACGGCCATGACCTCCACTTCGGTCGAGGCGAGGATGGAGGGTACCTCGGAGCTGTCCTGGCAGCAGATGATGTTGTCGATGCCGTGGGATTTCAGCGCCAGGGAAAAGGACCGCAGCCAGGTCTCCTCGTCGTCGACGAGCAGCACGGGGTTGGTTGGGTATTTGCTCATGTGCGTGCCCTACTCATACGTGCGTTCGTCCACGAGGGCCGGGGACCCTTCGGGGATCGTTTCGCCCAGGCCCAGGACAGTCACCGCGGGCCGGAGCTTGGCCGTTTCCTGGAAGGCCGCGGCGACGGCAGCGGTATCCACGGGGCCGTTGGTCTCGATGCGCAGGACCAAGCTGTCCTTGCCCCCCGCATTGCCGACCACGACCTGATGCCGCAGGATCTGCGGGAAGCCGCGCATGGCCTGCGCCACCTGGGACGGGTAGATGAACTGGCCGCGCACCTTGGCCGTGTCGTCGACGCGGCCGAGGATGCCCAGGAGCTTGGGGGCCGTCCGGCCGCAGGCGCAGGGGGCCTCGGACAGGCGCGACAGGTCGCCCGTTGCCAGGCGCACCAGGGGGTAGTCCAGGGTTAAGGGGGTGACCACGACCTCGCCCATCTCGCCCGGCGGCACGGGCAGTCCCGTGGCCGGGTCGCAGATCTCCACGAAGCAGCGCTCGGCCAGGTGCATGCCGCCCAGGGCCATGCACTCGTAGGCAATGCAGCCAACGTCGGCCGTGCCGTAGCCCTGGCGGACGAGCATGCCGAACATGTCCTGCACCTCCCGGCGCAGGCTCTCGGGCAGGCGCTCGGCCGCGACCATGGCCACCCGGAGCCGGAAATCCCTCTTCGGGTCCAGGCCCTTCTCCGCGGCCTTCTCGCCCAGCGTCTTCAGGAAGCTCGTCATGCCGACGAAGCCCGTCACGGGCAGCTCCTCCATGAGCTGGAGCTGCACGGCCGTGTTGCCGGGTCCGGCCGGGATCACGGCGCAGCCCAGGGCGCGCAGGGGCTCTTCCAGCATGAGGCCGGCGGGCGTGAGGTGGTAGCTGAAGGTCATCTGCGCCAGGTCCCCGGCGCGGAAGCCCGCGGCGTAGAAGGCCTGGGTCCAGCCCCAGTAGTCGGGGGAGCGGCCCTCGGGGTCGTAGATGGGACCCGGAGACTGGTAGATGCGCGACAGCTCGCCGGGGGCGCAGGACAGGAACCATGACAGCCCCTTCTCGCGCTGCAGGCGGGAGAGGTCCTTCTTGCGCAGGACCGGGATGGAGGTGAAGTCCTCCAGGGAGCGGATTTCATCGGGTACGATGCTCGCGGTCCCCAGGCGTTCGCGGAATTCGCCGTCGAAGGACGCCGCCCTGGCCACCACGGCCTGCAGCGCCTGCCACTGCCGTATGGCCCTGGCGGCCGCCGAGTCCGTCTCGTGTTCGTGGTAGAAGCCCTGTGTTCTGTCCATGGACGCTCCGAAGAGTGGGTGTGCGTGAAGGGAGGGGAGCCCGTCGGTCCGGAAAATTTCAGCCCAGCCAGCGCTTGCGGCGGCGGTAGTGCTTGACGTCATGGTAGCTGCGCTTCTCGCCGCCGTGCCCCAGGCCCAGGTAGAACTCCTGCACGTCGGGGTTGCGCAGCAGGTCCTCGCCTTTGCCGTCCATGACGATGCGCCCGTTCTCCATGATGTAGCCGTAGTCCGCCAGGGACAAGGCCATGCGCGCGTTCTGCTCCACGAGCAGGACGCTCACGCCCTCGGTCTTGTTGATCCGGCGCACGATGTCGAAGATCTCCTCCACCAGCAGGGGCGCCAGGCCCAGGGACGGCTCGTCCAGGAGCAGGAGCTTGGGACAGGCCATGACCGCCCGCCCGATGGCCAGCATCTGCTGCTCGCCGCCGGACATGTAGCCGGCCAGCTGGTGGCGGCGTTCCCGCAGCCTTGGGAAGTACGAATACACTTTTTCGGCGTTGTGCGCAAAAAGGCGCGCGGGCTGGGTGTAGGCCCCGCAGCGCAGGTTCTCCTCCACCGTCAGGTCCTCGAAGATGCGCCGGCCCTCCATGACCTGGAAGACGCCAGCCCGGACCAGTTTCTCGGGGCTCAGGCGCACCGTGTCCACGCCGTCGTAGAGGACAGACCCGGACGTGACCTTGCCGTTTTCCCCGGCCAGCAACCCCGAGACGGCTTTGAGCGTCGTGGACTTGCCCGCTCCGTTGGCGCCCAGGAGGGTGGTGATGCTGCCGGCGGCCACGTCCAGGGACAGACCCTTAAGGACCAGGACCACGTCGTTGTAGACCACTTCCAGGTTCATGACTTGGAGGATGTTCATGGATGCCTTCAGTTCCGAGTTAGACAATTCGTTTCGCACGGGCGGGGACGCCGGGCGCCCCCGCCCTGGTTTCCATTAGAGTCCGAGCCATTCCTTCTTGCGTTCGAGGACCGTGGTCTGCACGAACTCGAGCTTGCCGTCCTTGAAGGTGCAGATATTGACGGACAGGTTGGGCCGGTGGTCGTCGGCGAAGTAGCTGACGACCGGGGCCAGGCCCATGGGGTCGAAGTCTCTCATGGTCTCAAGGGCCGCCTTGATGCTCTCGCCCGTGACCTCCCCTTTGGCCTTGGCCATCTTCATGCCTTCGCACATGACCATGGCCGAGACGAAGCCGCGCACGTAGTGGGTCATCTGCGGCTGGTCCTTGGTGATCGTGCGGATCAGGTCCATGCCGGCCGAGGGCTGGCCGTAGATGGCCGCGCCCTGCAGGCCGAAGTGCCCGTTCGCCGCGTCGCCGGCCAGCTTGAAGATGTTCTCGTCGCTGCTCCAGATGTTGCTGAAGAAGGTGCAGGTCATGCCGAGCTTCTGGGCGTCCTTCATGATGACGGCTGTGGACGGCGTGGTGCCGCCGGTCCAGACGAAGTCGGGCTCGGCCTTCTTCAGGCTCAGGAGTTGCGGGGTGGCGTCGATGGCCTTGAGGTCCACGTTCTCCTTGCCGACGATCTCGAAGCCCAGCTCCTTGGCGTATTCCTCCATGGCCGGGATGGGGGCGCTGCCGTAGGGGTTGTCGGGGAACATGAAGGCCAGTTTCGGCGCGCGCGACTCCTTCCAGGTCTCGCGCAGGTAGTTCAGGCCCGCGCGGCCCATGGTCGAGTAGTCCGCGGCGGCGGTGAAGTTGTAGGGCGCCTTGGCCGGGTCCATGAGGTGAGCCGAGTAGGAGGCAGAGAAGACCGGGATCCTGTCCTTGGCCACGAACTTGACCAATGCCTCGGTGTCGCCCGTGCCCCAGCCCTGCATGGCCACGATGCCCTCGGAGGTGAAGCGCTTGTAGGCGGCCAGGGCCTGCTGCACGTTGTAGGCGTAGTCGACCTGGATGAGCTCCACCGGCTCGCCGCCGATGCCACCGTTCTCGTTCAGCCAGGCCACGTAGGCCTTGATGCCCTCGGCGTAGGGTGTGCCCACGCTGGATGTGGCTCCGGTCAGATCGGACAGCAGGCCGACCTTGTAGGCGGCCGAGGCGGAGCCGACGGTGGCCGCGAGGGCCAGGACGGTCAGGAGGAGAAGCTTTTTCATGGGTTACTCCGGATGCGGCAAAAGGTTTCCCCGGCGTTCATTGCCGGCGCGTCAGTATGCAAAGGGGTACAGCTTCCAGTAGGCCTTGGTCAGCCGCCACTTGCGGGCCAGGCCTTCGGGTTCGAAGATGAGGAAGAGCACCAGCATCAGCCCGAAGACCCCTTCCTTCATGGGCACGATGACGGCGCTCAGGTCCGGGGCGATGCCCCCCAGGGACGAGATGAGCAGGTTCAGCATTTCCGGCAGCAGGGTGATGAACACGGCCCCGAAGATGGAGCCGATGACGGAACCCATGCCGCCGATGATGATCATGGCCAGGTAGCTGATGGACAGCCCCATGGAGAACTGCTCGGGGGTGATATACATGGTGTAGTGCGACCAAAGCCCGCCCGCGACGCCGGCCAGGAAGGAGCTGAGGCCAAAGGCCTGCAGCTTGTAGGCGAAGAGGTTCACTCCGACGTTCTCGGCCGACTGGTGGTAGTCGCGGATGGCCACGAAGGCGCGGCCGTGGCGGGTGCGGCTGACGTTGGTCACGGCCAGGACGCACAGGACCGTCACGGCCAGGATGAGGTAGAAGATGCGGCCGTCGGTGTCGAAGGCGAAGCCCAGGATCTGCGGCGGGTCCACGGGCAGGCCGTTGGCGCCGCCGGTCAGGGAGGACGCGTGCAGAAAGACGTATTCGAGGATGAGTTGGGCGGCCAGGGTCGAGATGGCCAGGTAGATGCCCTTGAGGCGCAGGGACGGGATGCCGAAGACCATGCCGACCATGGCCGATATGGCCCCGCCGCCCAGGAGCGCGGCGACGAAGGGCGCGCCCGCGTTGGACAGGATGGCCGCGCCGTAGGCGCCCACGCCGACGAAGGCCCCGTGGCCCAGGGACATCTGGCCGCACATGCCCGTCAGCAGGTTCAGGGACACGGCGCCGATGACGGCGATGAGGATGAGGTTCAGGATGGACACGGCGTAGGAGTCCACCAGCTGGGGGACCGCCAGCAAGGCCGCGAGGAAGAGGCCCAGGCAGAGCTTCTGGAACCGCGAGCGGAACAGGCCGTCCTCGGCGGCGTAGGTCGTGTAGAAGAGGCCGCACTTGTGCATGCTCATACGCGTTCGATCTCCTTGGTTCCGAAGAGTCCGTAGGGCTTGACCATGAGGATGACGACCAGGATCAGGAAGGAGGCCACCTCCTTGAAGCCGCCCAGGCCCAGGAGGTCCTTGGCCGCGCCTTCGCAGATGTTCTCGAGCACCCCGATGATGAGGCCGCCCAGGGCCGCGCCCAGCAGGCTGTCCAGGCCGCCCAGGATCACGGCCGGGAAGACCTTGAGGCCCAGGTGCCCGAGCTGGGCGTTGATGCCGTTGATGTTGCCGAGGATGATGCCGCCGATGCTCGAAACCACGGCCGCGATGCACCAGGACAGGGCGAAGATGGACTTGATGCCGATGCCCATGGACTGGGCCGCCTGCTGGTCGAAGGCCGTTGCGCGCATGGCTATCCCTAAGGACGAGAACTTGAAGAACAGGCTGAAGACCCCGAAGAGCAGCGCTGAGAGCCCGAAGGCCGCGACGTAGACCGGCGCGATGGGCAGGCCCAGGAGCATGTAGGGTTCCTGGGGCAGGATGGCCGGGAAGACCTGGATCTGCGTGCCCCAGACCATCTGCACGAAGGACTTGAGCATGGACGACAGGCCGATGGTGACCATGATGACCGAGATGATGGGCTCGCCGATGAGCGGCCTAAGGATCAGGCGCTCCACGGCCGTGGCCAGGACGATGGAGAAGGCCAGGGTCAGCAGGAAGGAGGCGAAGAAGGGCAGCTGGAACTGCACCGTCAGGGCGAAGCAGACGTAGGCCCCGACCATGACCAGTTCGCCCTGGGCGAAGTTCACGACCTTGGTGGCCTTGAAGATGATGACAAATCCCAGGGCCACCAGGCTGTAGATGGATCCGACCACGAGGCCGTTGATGATGAGCTGAAGATAGTATTCCATTGTCCGGTCCTCACGCGCGTCCGACGTCGCGGATGCAGATGCTGCCCGTCATCTCGCGGCGGGAGCCGTCCTGGTAGGTGATGGCGATGCACAGGTCCGTGGCGTCCGTGCCGTCGTACAGCGCCGCGATGAGTTCGGCGTAGCGCTCGCCGATGACCTTGCGCCGTATCTTGCGGGTGCGGGTCAGTTCGCCGTCGTCGGCGTCGAGTTCCTTGAAGAGCAGGGCGAAGCGGCGCACCTCGGTGCCGGGCTGCAGGGCCTGGTTGATGCCCCGGATTTCGGCCTCGATGAGGTCGTAGAGCTCGGGCCTGGAGGCCAGGTCCTGGTAGGTGGTGTAGGTCAGGCCTTTGGCCTCGGCCCAGCGGCCGGCGATGTCGCCGTCCAGGCAGACGACGGCCGCGATGAAGTCCCGTCCGTGGCCCATGACCACGGCCTCCTGCACGTAGGTCGAGAACTTGATCTTGTTCTCGATGAACTGCGGCGAGAAGCGCACGCCCGCGGCCGTGGTCATGACGTCGGACAGGCGGTCGATGATGACCAGTTGGCCGTTGTCCTTGAAATACCCAGCGTCGCCCGAATGCAGCCAATCGTCGGTGACCGTCTCGGCCGTGGCCGCGTCGTTGCCCAGGTAGCCCTGGAACACGGCGGGGCTTCTGGACAGGATCTCGCCCTCGTCCGAGATGCGGATCTCGGTCCCGGCGATGGGCTCGCCCACGGTGTCGAAGCTGACGGCACCGTCGCGGTGGATGCAGGAGATGCCGGCGATCTCGGTCTGGCCGTAGATCTGCTTCAGGTTGACGCCGAGTGCGTGGAAGAAGGTGAAGGTGTCGGGGCCCAGGGGGGCGCCGCCCGTGGAGGCCGAGCGCACGCGCGTGAAGCCCAGGCGGTCGCGCAGGGCGCGAAACAGGCCCCAGTCGGCCAGCCTGTTTGCCAGCCGCAGGCCCATGGACGGCATCTCGCCGCGCAGCACGGTCCCGGCGTATTTCAGGCCCACGGGCATGCACAGATTGAAGAGGAAGCGCTTGAAGCGCGTGGTCTCCATGATGCGCACCCGCACCTTGGCGGCCATGTTTTCCCACACGCGCGGCGGCGAGAAGATGAGGTGCGGCCCGATCTCGCGGATGTTCTCCTGCACGGTGTCGGGCTCCTCGGGGAAGTTGACGCAGAAGCCGAACAGCAGGGCCGAGGACACGGCCATCATCTGCTCGCCCATCCAGGCCAGGGGCAGGAAGGACACGAACTCGTCCGTCTCGCGCTTGGGATCCGACAGGCCCAGGTTCCAGGCCATGGACAGGAGGTTCCGGTGCGAGAGCATGGCCAGCTTGGGCCGGCCCGTGGAGCCCGATGTGGTGGCGATGAGGGCCGTGTCGTCGGGCGAGACGGTTTCGATCCAGCTTTCGAACTCGGCCGCCCGCTCGCGGCCCAGGGCGCGCACGTCGTCGAAGCTCTTGAGGCCCGGCGCGCCGTAGCCCACGAGGCCCTTGGGGTCGTGGTAGACGATGTGTTCAAGGAGCGGCAGGGCGCCCCGGATGGACAGGATCTTGTCGACCTGCTCCTGGTCCTCGGCCACGACCAGGCGCGCCTTTGACAGTTCGAAGACGTAGCCGATCTCCTCGCCGGGCGAGTCCTGGTAGAGGCCCAGAGACACGCCGCCCATGCCCTGGATGGCCAGCTGGGCCCACAGCCACTCGGGGCGGTTGTCGCCGATGATGACGACGACGTCGCCGCGGCCCAGGCCCAGGGCCTTCAGGCCCGCTGCGAACTCGGCCGTGATGTCCAGGTACTGCCTGTAGGAAAAGGGCTGCCAGATGCCGTAGCTCTTCTCGCGCAGGGCCGTGCGGCCGGGGCGGTTGCGGCTGTTGTCCAGGAGGAGTTTGGGGAGGGTGGTTTCGTACGGCGCGCTCATCTATCTTCCCTTGTAGAGGCCGTCTTCGTCGCCGAGGTAGGCGCTGACGACCTTGGGGTTGGTCTGGACGGCCTGGGGTGTGCCGCTGGCCAGGACGCGGCCGAAGTCGAGGACGATGACGTGGTCCGAGATGTCCATGACCACTCCCATGTCGTGCTCGACCAGAAAGACGGTCACGCCCCACTCCTCGTTGATGTCGAGGATGGAGCGGGCCATGTCCTCGGTCTCCTCCAGGTTCATGCCGGCCATGGGCTCGTCCAGGAGCAGGAGCTGCGGCTCGGCGGCCAGGGCGCGGCCCAGCTCGACCTTCTTCTGCACGCCGTAGGGCAGGTGCCCGGCGACGGTGTGGCGGTAGGGGGAGAGGTTCAGGAAATCGATGATCTCCTCCACGCGCTGCCGGTGGCGGTCCTCCTCGCGGCGGGCCCTGCCCAGGTAGAGGATGGAGGCCAGGATGCCGTAACCGAGGCGCGAGTGGCGGCCGACCATGAGGTTGTCCAGGACCGACAGGCCGCGGAACAGGGCGATGTTCTGGAAGGTGCGGGCCAGGCCGAAACCCGTGCGTTTGTGGGCCGGCACGCCGGTCAGTTCGCGGCCGTCCATGCTGATGGCGCCCTTGGTCGGGGTGTAGCGGCCCGAGATGCAGTTGAGCATGCTCGTCTTGCCCGCGCCGTTGGGCCCGATGAGGGAGGTGATGCTGCCCTTGTCCACGCGGCAGGTGACCCGAGACAGGGCGGCCACGTTCTTGAAGGTCAGGCTGACCTCCCGCACTTCGAGCAGGGGGCTACTGCCATTCATGCTTGAAATCCTCGGGGCCGACCACGTCGTACCCGGCCTTCTGCAGCGCCGCCGCGATGGACGAGGGGTTGGGCGTGTCCACGCGGATGACGACCATGCGGCGGTCGGCGTGGGTGAAGGTGCCGGTGGAGATGATGGAGTAGCCGAGGGAGTCGATGATGCCCGCCACCTCCTTCAGCACGCCGGGCCGGTCCACGACCTCGAAGACGATGCGCGAGCCGCCCTGGCCGTACCCCATCTCCTCGGCCAGCACCTCCAGCATGATGGTGCGGTTGATGTAGCCGATGAGGTCGCCGTCGGCGTTGACCACGGCCAGTCCGGCCAGGTTCTTGGCGTGCATGAGCATGGCCGCGGCCTCGATCTCGGTCTCGGGCGTGACGGTGACCATGTCCTTGCGCATGATGCGGCCCACGGTCAGCTTGGACAGCAGGTAGTTGATTTCGTGCTTGTCCAGCCCGGTCATGAGGGAGGGCATGGCCGCGTTGATGTCCTCGGGGCGCACGTACCCGGCAAGCTTCCCGTCCCTGACCACGAACAGCATCCAGAGTTGCTGCTCGTCCATGACCCGCTGGGCGTCCTCGGCCAGGGCGTCGGGGGGCATGCTGATGAAATTGTTGAGCATCTTGAGCCCGACAAACATGGTCGCTCCTTTTTCTCGGGGTGGTGGTTCCGTTCGGCATTTAGAAAGGTTCGTGCCAGAATGGTTCGAGACATGGTGGTGACGGAGGGGAAAGTTTGTACGCCTAAAATTAATATGGTATTTTGATGTGTTACTTATCTCGTCCCGCCGTGTCTGCGCCCGGACGAAATTGACGCGACCGCGTCATGCGCAGGATTGTGCAGTTGTCATGCAATATAAGTTGTCAGCGATGAAACTTCTTCCGGCGCGGCAGGCCGCCGCAGGTGAGGCGGCGTATGGCAAATAAAGTTGCTCAAGCAATTTTTCTTGCAACACAAAAATTTCCGATGGTGTTGACAGGTCTGTTCGGCAGGATTATTTTGAACATAATTTCAAATTGAGGGGGTTCGGTGGGACGCAGGAGAAAGTGCAGGTTCGTGGCCGACGTGCCCGAAGTCACGGTGTTCAAGCCCGTGGGGATTCCCATGTCGCAGCTGTACGGCGTGGTGCTCGGCCTGGACGGTTTCGAGGCCTTGCGCCTGGTGGACGGGGAAGGCCTGAGCCAGGAGGAGGCGGCCGCCCGCATGCAGGTTTCCCGCCCCACGCTGTGCCGCATCCTGGGCGAGGCCCGGGGGCAGGTGGCCAGGGCGCTGTCGCGCGGCTGGGCCATCCGCATCGAGGTCGACGTGGAGCACGCCGTGACCAATGGAAAGGAACAGGACATTTCGGAGCCGCAGTGCGCGCGGTCGCAGGTCTGCGGCGGCGGCCGGGCTCAAGGAGGACGATCATGCCGGGACAGAGAGGACAAGGTGGAGCAGGACGTGGCCAGGGCGGCGGAGGTCGCGGCCAGGGCGGTTGCGGACGCGGTCAGGGCGGTGCAGGACAGGGCGGCGCAGGACGGGGCGGCGGTTGCCGCGGACAGCGGCCGGGTGCCGGGGCGGGAGGCGTAGGGGCCGGTCAGACCGGAGGCGGACTGGGCCGCGCGCGGCGCGACGGTTCGTGCCTGACCGACGGCCCTGCCCAGGATTCTTCGGCCGGGGGTGTTGACACGGCCAAGACGGAGGAATAATCGCTCGTTTGAGCAAAATGGAGGAGCCGTGCCACGACCCAGGAAATGTCGCCGCATCGAAGGATGCCCCAAAGCGTGTTTTTTCAAACCCCAGGGGATTCCCCTGACGGAGCTGGCCGAGGTCTACATGACCATGGACGGTTTCGAGTCCCTTCGTCTGGCCGACTACCAAGGCCTGACCATGGAGGAGGGCGCCGCCAGGATGCATGTCTCCAGGCACACGTTCGGGCGCATTCTGGGCGATGCCCGCCGGGCCGTGGCCCGGGCTCTCGTGGACGGACTGGCTCTGCACATCGCCCATGATGCCCAGACGCCGTGTATGCACCAGTATCCGGACCGTCTTGCGGCCCGCAGCAAGGAGCTTTGTATGACCAAGATCGCCATCACCAGTGAAGGCCCGAAGATGACGGACCGCGTGGACCCTCGTTTCGGCCGGGCCGGGGGATTCGTGGTCGTGGACGTCGAGACCATGGCCTCGACCTACGTCGATAACGGCAGTTCCCAGTCCATGTCCCACGGGGCCGGAATCCAGGCCGCCGAGAACATCATCAACGCCGGCGCCTCGGTGCTGCTGACGGGCAGCGTCGGCCCCAAGGCCTTTTCGGCCCTCAAGGCCGGCGGGGTGAAGATCGGACACAACATGGGCGGCATGACCGTGGCCGAGGCCGTGGAGGCGTTCAAGTCGGGCAAGGTCGAATACACCGATTCCCCAAACAGATAGGGTGACATCATGATCGTATCGGTTGCCAGCGGCAAGGGCGGCACGGGCAAGACAACGGTTACGGCCTCGTTGGCCGTGACCTGGCCCAATCCTCTCATGGCCGTGGATCTGGATGTGGAAGAGCCCAACCTGCACCTGTTTCTGAAGCCCGAGGCCACGGGGTCGGAGGTCGTGACCCTCGAGGTCCCCGACGTGGACGAGTCCAAGTGCACGTTCTGCCGCAAGTGCGCCGAGCTGTGCCAGTTCAAGGCCATCGCCGTCATGGGCAAGGCCATCATGACCTTCCCCGAGATGTGCCACGGCTGCGGCGGGTGCATGGCCATCTGCCCCGAAGGGGCCATCGGCGTGGCCACGCGCGAGCTCGGCGTCATGGAGTTCGGCGTCTCGCGCGGGCGGATTCCCTGCACGACCGGACGGCTGCGCGTGGGAGAGGCCATGAGCCCGCCACTCATGCGCGTCGTGCGCTCGCACATGCGCGCCGAGGCCCGTGCCAAGGGGCTGGACGTGCTCGTCGACGCCCCTCCCGGCGTGAGCTGCCCGGCCATGAGCGCCGTGGCCGACAGCGACGTCATCGTGCTCGTGACCGAGCCCACGCCCTTCGGCTTCCATGATTTCAAGCTCGCCTGCGAGGCTTTCGCGCCCTACGGCAAGCCCATGGCCGTGGTCATCAACCGCGCCGGGCTGGGCGACGACCGCGTCTACGGATTCTGTGCGGCGCGCAACCTGCCCATCGTGGCCGAGATTCCCTATCGCCGCGACATCGCCGAGCACTATTCCAAAGGGCTGGTGCTGGCCGAGATGGACCAGGGCCTTGGCCAGCTGTTCTCCGGCCTGGCCGCGAAACTGATGGCCATGGGCAAGGAGGCCGATCATGCGTGAGATAGTCGTCATCAGCGGCAAGGGCGGCACGGGCAAGACCTCCATCACTGCGGCCTTCGCCCACCTGGCCGAAAGCAAGGTCATCTGCGACCTGGATGTGGACGCGCCCGACCTGCATCTGCTCCTCGACCCGGCGGTGGTCCGGGAAGAGGCCTTCATCTCGGGGCACGAAGCGGTCATCGACCCGGAAAAGTGCGTGGGTTGCGGCCTGTGCGCTTCCATGTGCCGGTACGACGCCATCGACCCCGATGGGGACGTCTACCGCATCGCGCCCCTGCGTTGCGAGGGCTGCAAGGTCTGCGTGGCCTTCTGTCCCGAGCAGGCCATCGATTTCCCCGACAGGCACTGCGGACAGCGCTTCCTGAGCGACACCCGCTTCGGGCCCATGGTCCACGCCCAGCTCTTTCCCGGACAGGAGAACTCCGGCCTTCTGGTTTCGCGCCTGAAAAAGGAGGCGCGCGTTCTGGCCGAAGAGCGCGGCCTGGACCTCATCCTCTGCGACGGCGCTCCGGGCATCGGCTGCCCGGTCATCGCCTCCCTGTCCCAGACGGACCTGGCCGTGGTGGTCACGGAGCCCACCCCATCCGGCGTGCACGACCTGGAGCGTGTGGCCGGGCTGTGCGACCATTTCCGCACCAAGGTCGCCGTCATCATCAACAAACACGACCTCAATCCCGAGCATGCGGGTAGGATTGATGCATTGTGCTCGGAAAAGGGATACAGCCTGTTGGCTCGTCTGCCCCACGACACGGCGGTCACCGAGGCCATGGTGCGTCGCCAGGCCGTGACCGAGGGGCCCGACAGCGAGATCGCCCGGAACATCCGGGAGGCGTGGCTCAAAATCACGGATCTTTTGCACTCGTAAGCGTTTCGTACAAGGAGAAAGAAGTATCATGGAAAAGTTCAGAATTGCGGTCCCCTCGGCAGCGCCCGGCGGGCTTGAAGCGGAAGTCGGCGCCCATTTCGGGCACTGCGACGTTTACACCATCGTCGATGTGGAGAACGGCAACGTGGCCCAGGTCGGCATCCTGCCCAACGTGCCTCACGAGCAGGGCGGCTGCATGGCTCCGGTCCAGCACCTGGCCAGCAACGGCGTGAACCTGCTCATCGCCGGCGGCATGGGCATGCGCCCGCTCATGGGCTTCAACCAGGTGGGCATCGACGTCTTCTACGGCGCCGGCGCACCCAATGTCGGCACGGCCGTCGACGCCTTGCTCAAGGGCGCTTTGGTCCGCTTCACCCAGGAATACACCTGCGGCGGCGGGCACTAGTCATCCTCCCTGGCCGGGCCGCCTCCGTGCACGGGGAGGCCCGGCCTTTTCACGTACCTACACCAGGAGGGAACATGCAGGTGGTCATTGTCACCGGCCGCAAGGACGCGTTGCGCGATTTTGCGCAGGGGCTGGGCGGGGAAGTGGAGTGGGCCGAGAGCCGGGCCGATGTGCTGGGCCGGGCAGCCAAGGCCCCCTGGAAACTCGTCGTCGCCGACGCCATGACACCGGGTTTGGACTACAAGGCGTTTCTGACGGAACTGCTGCGCGTCAACGCCATGCTGAACACGGTGGTCGTCACGGACATGGATGGCGAGACCTTCCACGAGGACAGCGAGGGCCTGGGCGTGCTGAACGCCGTGCCGGCCCTGCCGGGGCGCGAGGACGGCGAGAAGGTCCTGGCCAGGTTGAAGAGGATTCTCGGCCTGGGCTGAGCCCTCAAGCGAAAGCTTTCAGTCGCATTCCACGGCTCTGCCCGGAGCCGGGACGAAAAAGCGCCTGCCCGGAAACGTCCCGGCAGGCGCTTGGCTGTTTTCGGACCGCTGTCCGGGATCAGTTGTACTCGTTCATGGCCGCGTCGGCGTAGGTGTCCTCGAGGACCTTGCGCAGACGGAAGGCGCCTTCGATCATGGGGGCCAGCTTGGGCAGGCCGTCGATCTTGTCGACGTAGCTGAAGGCTCCCAGGACTTCGCCCATGCGGCGGGTCTCCTCGCTGCCGTGGCCGGTGAAGAGCACGACCTGGATCTTGGCGTTGATCTCCTTGATACGCTTCAGGGTCTCGATGCCGTCGATGCCGGGCATCTCGATGTCCAGGACCACGACGTCGTAATTACCCTTGCGGACCATTTCCAGGGCTTCGTCGCCGGTGTGGGCCACGTCCGGGGAAATGCCGTACAGGATATTCAGACGGTCGGCGAGGATCCGGCACAGATCCTTCTCGTCGTCCACGATCAGCAGCTTCATCTTGTTCATATTTTCTCCTCCTTGGCAGATGCCGGACTTCCCGGCCCGTTGTTTTCGTTGTGCGCATGCACGGCCATGGGCACCCGTATGGTGAAGGTCGACCCGTGCCCAGGGGAACTGTGCACGTTGATGCCCCCTCCCATGGCCTCGATGATGCCATGGCAGATTGCCAGCCCCAATCCAATTCCCTTGCCCACCTCCTTGGTGGAGAAAAAGGGTTCGAAAATTCGCGTCAGCAGATGCTCCTCGATGCCGCAGCCCGTGTCCCGGACCGTGACCTCCATCCGGGCGTCGGCGCAAACGCCCCGCAGGGTCAGGACGGGTGCGGCAGCGCCCGGGGCGTCCGCGGCGTTCGTGTTCTCCATGGCGTCCAGGGCGTTGTCGATGACGTTAGCCAGGACCTGGCCCCATTCCGACTCCGGTATGTCCACGGCGCTCAGGGCCGGGGTCCATTCCTGGACGATCTCCACCCCCAGGGCTTCGATCCGCTTGCGGCGCTCGGCCAGCAGCCTCCGGGCCAGGAGCGGCAGCTTCGTGGTTGCGCCCTTGGCGTCAAGGGCGCAGCGCAGCGTCAGCAGTTTCGAGGTGATGGCCTTGCAGCGCCCGGCCTGGTGCCGGATCAGTTCGAGGGATGACCGGAGGTCCGCACGGTTGGCCTCGGTCAAGTCCGGTTCGCGCAGGATCTCCTCGATCCAGCCCGCCTCGTTGATCATGACCTGCAGGGGGTTGTTGATCTCGTGGGCCACCCCTGTGGCCAGTTCGCCCATCGCGGCCAGCTTGGCCGTTTCGGTCATGCGCTGCCTGGAGAGGGCCTCCATGTGCCGCCCCTCCGCATCGCCGATGGCCGCGACCAGCGTGTCGATGTCGGCGGGCTTGGTCAGGTAGTCCCTGGCTCCTCCCTTCATGCCGGCCACGGCCGTGTTCAGGGTCGAGTCGGCCGTGAGCAGGATGACTTCCGGGCCCGGCCTTTCGGCCTTGAGGGCGCCGAGGGTCTCCAGGCCGCTCATGCCCGGCATGGTGATGTCGAGGACCACGACTTCGGGGTGCAGCGCGCGCGCCATCTCAAGGGCCTGCTCTCCGCCGTAGGCCGTGTGCACGTCCATGCCCCTGGCACGCAGCCTTTCGGACAGCAGATCCGCGAAATCGCGTTCGTCGTCGACCACCAGTACATGGACCATGCGAACCTACCTGCCGGGCGCGTGTCCCTGGGTCACCGTGCGGATGCTTTCGAGCAGATCCTCGATGTCCAGGGGTTTTTTGTGATAGCGGGCCGCGCCGAGATTCAGGCAGGCCTCGAAATCCTGGTCCGAGCCGTGTCCGCTGAGCATGATCACGGGCAGTCCCGGCCATGCGCCACGGATGCGCCGCAGGGTCTCCAGGCCGCTCATGCCCGGCATGCGCAGGTCCAGCACGACCACGTCGGGTGGATCCTGGGCGATGAGGTCCAGACCGCTCTGGCCGTCCAGGGCGACCCTGGCCGCAAAGCCCCGCATTTCCAGGCGTTCCTGGAGCGTGGTCACGAAGGCCTCTTCGTCGTCGATGAGCAGAATGTTCAGGGCGTCCATGGCGTTCAATCCTGACGTGAAACGGGAAAGAAGATTTTGAGCCGCGCGCCGTCCCACTCCATCCGGCCCTGTTCGAGCAGCGCGTTCAGGTCACTCAGGCCGGACAGGTCAGGGGTGGTCCCGCTGGGCGGCGCGACGTTCAGCACGTGGAAATCCGGCCCCTCGTCAATCCAGAGGCGGATCACGCAGTCCTTGGCGCCGTTCCCGACGGCCCACTGCACGGCCCTGAAGCCGGCCATGAGGACCCAGATGGCGCCGACGGCCACGGGCAGGACCCTGGTAGCCGGGGTGAACTCGACGGACGCGCCCTTGAGGCGCACCATGCGCTCGGAGAGCAGGGCCAGGGTCCGAGCGTGCACGCCCAGATCGCAGGCTTCGAGCATGTCCGCGTCAGCGGAGTGGGCCAGTCGGCTGGTGGCTTCCAGAAGCCCCTTGCCGCGGTCGACCTGGGACGAGATGTGCCCGAGGGTCCGTTCCAGGGTGGGCTTGTGCTTGAAGTCCACCCTGGCGTTGACCTTCATGATGTCGCCCAGAAGGCCTGCCGACTCGCGGATGATGGCCAGGATGTTCTGCATCTCGTGCATGCTCATGGCCGTGACCGTCCCCATGAACCGTGTTTCGCGGGCGACTTCAGGCATGGTGCGTTCCTTGGCCGGCGGCGACCGCTTCCGAGAGGGTGCGGATGAGCTCCTCGATGTCGAGGGGCTTGGTCAGGTAGGCGAAGGCGCCGTGGCGCATGCCCTCGATGCCGTCGCGGGTCTTGCCCTGGCCCGTCAGCATGACGACCTGCACGGCCGGGTGCTGCTCCCTGACGCGCTGCAGGACCTCGATGCCCTTCATGCCTGGCATCATGACGTCGAGAACCATGACGTGGGGCTCGGCGTCGGCCACGGCCTTCAGCGCCGATTCCCCGTCGTGGGCCACGCGGGCCGCGATGCCCCGGAGGTCGAGCCGTTCGGCCAGGGTGGTGACGAATTCGACCTCGTCATCGACCAGCAGGATGTTCCATTCGTTTATATCCATATCGTTACCCTTCCACAGAGCGTTTGGGCAGCAGGATGGTCATGGTCGTCCCCTCGTTGAGTTTGGTCTTGACCTGGATCTCGCCGCCCAGGCGCTTGACGATGCCGTAGGTGATGGACATGCCCAGCCCCGTGCCTTTTTCCTTCTTGGTGGTGAAGAACGGTTCGAACATGTTCTTGGCGGTCTCTTCGGACATGCCGCAGCCGTTGTCCTGGACCGAAACCCCGATGAAGCCCTCGCTCTCGTCCCACGACCTGACGACGATCTGCCCTCCGTCGGGCACCGCTGCCAGGGCGTTGTTCAGGATGTTCAGGAAGACCTGCTGGATCTGGCCGTGGTCCGTAGGGATCTGCGGGAGGTTGTGGGCCAGTTCGCGCCTGAGCTCGACGTTGCGGTACTGGGCCTCGCGCTCCAGGAATCCCAGCGTCTCCACCAGGACCGCGTTCACGTCCAGGACCTCGATCTTGACGTCCATGCGCTTGGCGAAGCTGAGCATGCGGTGGGTGATGCCCCTGCAGCGCTCCACGGAGCGCAGGATGGCTTCGATCTGGCGGCCGAACTTGTCCTTGTCCGGGAAGTCCGGGCGCAGGTTCATGATGTCGCGCATGAGCCCGGCCTTCTCGTTGATGATGGCCAGGGGGTTGTTGATCTCGTGGGCCACGCCGGCCGCCAGGCGCCCGATGGAGGACAGCTTCTGCGAGTGCTCCATCTGGTGGATGGCGCCCATGCGCTGTTCGTCGCTTTCCTGCAGCCGCGAGATCAGCAGGCTCGTCACCCTGTAGACGGCCAGGAAAATGAGGATGACGCTCGAGACGAAGATGAAGAGCAGGTCCAGGCGCACCGTGTACCATGTGCTGAAGGCCGTGGGCTTGGGCTTCACGGCGACCAGGGCGAAATCCGTGTTGGCGATGAAGGCCGAGGCGATGAAATTGTTCTGCCCCTTCTGGTCCCGGAAGGACTGCACGTTGGATTCGCCGCTGGTGGAGGGCATTTCGAAGGGCAGGATGTCGAGCACCTTCCCGTAGCGGCGGGATTCCGTCTGGAGGATGCCGTTTCGGTTGACCAGGAACGCGTCGCTGCCGGGCTCCAGACCCATGGCCGAGATGATGCGGTCGAAGTGCATGGTGTCGAGGGTGGCCCGGAGGATCCAGGACCGGCCGCTCTCCGTGGTGTGCCGCACGGCGATGACCACGTGGGGGAACTTGCGGAAGCCCAGGAACACGTCGCTGACGTAGGTGCCCTTGAACTGGACCTGGTGGAACCAGGCCTGTTCGGTGTAGTTGCGTCCCTTGAGGTCGTACGGGCCGGCGTAGCTGACCTGGTTGCCGGCGACGTCGATGAGCCCGAGGTCTACGAACCCGGTGAACTCCCGGCGCATGACCTGGAAGATGCGCTGCAGATTTGCGTCGTCGGAGAGTTCGTCGAAGGAGTAGGCCGAGGCGATGAAGCTCACGGCCGAGGTGCGCTCGGCCAGGAACAGCTCGAAGGAATGCTTGGCCTTGCCCACCAGGGCCCGCAGGGGAGCCTGGATTTCGGCCGCCATGGTGTTCTGGTGCTCGTAGTAGTTGAGCCCGGCCAGGGACAGCAGGGGAATGAGGGTGACCAGCGCCATGAGCGAGACGATCTTGCGCCGCAGGAGATGGTACCGCTTGGGCGAATTGATCTCCGTGCCGATGTCGGCCTCGATGTTGCTGATGGGGGCGGACAGGATGTTCTTCATGCGGACTCCCCGGCCCGGTCGAAAAGGATGTCCCCGGCCTTGAGCTCGCCTGCGGCCAGACGTGGAATGACGCGCTCCAGGGGACCCATGACCGAGTCGATTACTTCGATGCGTTTCCAGCGCAGATAGTGGAAGTATTCGTCCTCGATCCCTCCGCAGACGATGGTTCCGACATCCCTGGACAGGGCCAGGTCGCACAGTTCGTCCCCGGAGGCGTCGGCCAGCAGGAAGGACTTCCTCTGGACGATTTCCCCACTCTCCGAAATGGACAATAGCAGGGCTTCCTTGGTCAGGTCAAAGCGCGGGGCGACTTCGTCCCTGGCGATGGCGATGAGTGCTCTTCGTTCCATGGCTAGTTCCCCTCCGCGCCCTTGCGCGGGGCCTTGCGGGCCTTTTCGGCTGGACGGGAGGCCGGGCCGGCGCCGGCGGAATCCACCACCAGATGGCCGGGGAGATGGCCGGTGCGGATCGTGTCGCCGGAGCAGACCATGGCCGCAAATTCCATGATGTTTCTCAGTTCGCGGACGTTGCCCGGGAAGTCGTGTTCGCTGACGATGCGCAGGGCACGGGGGCTGATGCCGGTGATCTGCTTCTTGAAGCGGGCGGCGTACTGCGACATGAAGTGGTGCAGCAGGAAGCCCAGGTCCTCGCCGCGGTCCTTGAGCCGCGGCAGGTGCAGGCGGATGGTCGAGATGCGGTGGAAGAGGTCCTCGCGCAAACGCCCCTCCTGCACGAGCCTTTCCGGCGATTCCGCCGTGGAGACCATGAGCCGCGCGTTGATCCGCATGGGTTTGGTCGCCCCCACGGGCAACACGGTCCCTTCGTCCAGGAACTGCACCAGCCTGCTCTGGTGCGGCAGGGGCAGGTCCGAGATCTCGGACAGGTAGAGCGTGCCGCCGTGGGCCTGCTGAAAGCGGCCGGGCCTGAGTTCCCCATCGTCCGCCTGGACCCGCCCGAAGAGTTCGGCGTCCAGCAGTTCCGAAGGCATCGGGCCGCAGCTGAAGCGGATGAAGGGTTCGCGCGATCTGGGCGAGGCCTTGTGCACGGATTCGGCCAGGAGATCCTTGCCCGTGCCGGTGTCCCCAGTGATGAGCACCGGGGAGTCATGCTGCGCGATGACCGGCACGAGGTTCAGGATCTTCTGCATGGCCTGGCTGCGGCCGATGAACTGGCCCTGGCCCGTGGCCTGGGACAGGCGGGATTCGATTTCGCGCAGGGCGGTCAGGTCCTCGACGATGTCGAGAATGCAGACCGGCCTGTTCTCGCCGTCCCGGACGCGGACGGGCGTGATGCGCACGGGGATCTTGCGGTGGTGCCGGTTGATGCAGTCCGTCTCGATACCCTTGTCCGCAGCTTCCTCCCGCCCGTGGGGGCAGCCCTGGATGCAGGCGCGGCTGCGCAGGACATGCCTGCACGGTAGGCCGCGCACTTCCTCCCGGCTGTAGCCGGTCAGCGCCTCCAGGGCCTTGTTGAGCATGAGGACCCGCCCGTCGCCATCCAGCAGAGCCACGCCCATGGGCAGCCCGTCGAGGAGTGATGGCAGGTCCGGACACTCGCCGCGGACCAGATCTTCGATGCGTTTCAGCACTTCAGATACCGCCTAGTGCGCGCCGCCCCCGACGATGCCGGATGCGGCAAAGCAGAGCACGAGGACTTCGAGCAGGGAGATGATGGCGAAGGCCATGTCCTTTTTCTTCAGGTACGCAAAGATGATCGGGATGTAGCATATGATGGTCAGGCCGCCCAGGAGCGCGATGCCGATGAAGTTCAGGAAGTCTCCCTTGTTCAGGAGGGTAGCCCAGCCCCAGCCGGTGGGCACGTTGTTCTGGGTCAGGTATTCTCCAACGGGTTGGGACCAAAACTTGGTCACCAGTTCCATGGAAACGTAGGGATCCATGATGCCGGTGACATACAGGAAGTACGTCACGATCATGAGGGCCAAGCCGCTCCAGCATCCGTAGAAGAGGAGGTTGGCGTAGGCGATCTGTTCGGCCGGGGCGTTGGTATCGGGTCTGTTCATGGTTGTTCTCCTTGCGATCTGAAAGTTAGAAGCCGAGGCCCTTGGCCAGTGCCTTGCCGCCCGCGAAGAGCAGGACGCCGATGACCATGTAGCGGATGAAGGCCGGCTTGGCCTTGGCCAGCAGGCGCACGCCCACGAAGGAGCCCATCATCAGGCCGATGATGGAGGGGATGGCCATGAGGGGGATGACGCAGCCCTGGTTCAGGTAGACCCAGGCGGCGGATGTGTCGGTGATGGACAGCAGGAACTTGCTGGTGCCGACGGCGACCTTGAGCGGCGCGCCCATGAGCAGGTTCAGGACCGGGACGTTGGCCCAGCCGGCGCCCAGGCCGAACATGCCGGCCATGATGCCGATGATGATGAAGAGCAGCAGGCCCGGCAGGGTGCGGTGGGTCTTCCACTCGACGATCTCGCCGTTGGCTTCCATGTAGGCGCCGTTGATGCCCAGGGCCAGGCCCAGGGCGTCCTGCTTGGTGACCACGGGACGGGCCGTGTTCTTGGAGGTCAGCAGCAGGATGGCGATGCCCATGATGGTGCCGCCCAGGCAGATCTGGACCACGTTGCCCGGCAGGGCCAGGCCCAGGAAGGCGCCGACGATGGCGCAGCTGGAGGCGATCAGCGCCACGGGCAGGGCCAGGCGCAGGCTCGCCAGGTTGCGCTTCAGGAGGCCCGGTCCGGCGGCCAGGGCTCCGGCCAGGGCGACGAGCAGGCCCGCGCCGCGCACGAAGTCGAGGTGGAAGGGGAAAAATCCGCTGACCAGGGGCACGAAGAGCACGCCGCCGCCGACGCCGGCCAGCACGGCGATAATGCCGAGCACGAAGCAGAAGAAAAGCAGGATCGTCGGCCATGCCCACCACGGCATGGAAGACGGGGAGCCCGTCGCTTCGGCCATCTGTTTGGCCGCTTCATTGGCGATGTCGGTGTTGTTGTCGGCCCAGGCCAAAGTTGCCAACAGGAGCGCGGCCAGTCCGACCCCTCCCAGAATTCGCATCCACGTTTTGTTCAGTTTCATTCCTGTCTCTCTCCAGTTTACACGGTTCCTTGCCTGAATTGTTGCCATAGCACGATGCGAAGCGCATTCGGGTTGCTGTCTTCGCAAGGAACATGCCAGTCGAGAACTGGCGGTATTTGCGCATTGACGGGGTGTCGGCCAAGGAGTAATCGGCAAGAAATTGCCGGATCGGCAAGTTTGTGCCTTTTTTCTCAAAAAGGCGGTGCGACAGAGAACTCTTCCGGTGGCCGCTTTCTGAAGCGCAGCGTCATGGAGAAAGGAAGTATTGATGTCGAAAAATCAAGGTGTTGGTTCTGAAGTTGGTCTGCGTGCGCAATCGGAGTCGCTCGGCAGAAAATTGCCGCGTGGTGCCGGGGAGCTTGAAGCGGAGATCCTCGAACTGGGGACCGAGGAGGGGCTTGGCAAGTTCGTGATCCAGTCGCGGGCCATGCGCGACCTCTATCGTCTGGCCATGCAGGTGGCCGGTTCCGACGCCACCATCCTGGTCTACGGCGAGTCCGGCACGGGCAAGGAACTCTTCGCCCGCCTCGTGCATCAGCTCTCGGGGCGCCGGGCCAAGCCGTTCATTCCCGTCAACTGCGGCGTGCTCAAGGGGGAGCTGTTCGCCGACAAGTTCTTCGGCCACGAGGCCGGGGCCTTCACCGGCGCCCAGCGGCAGCGCAAGGGCAGCTTCGAGATGGCCGCCGACGGGACGCTGTTCCTGGACGAGGTGGGCGAGATTCCTCCCACCAACCAGGTCGACTTTCTGCGCGTGCTGGAAGAGAAGACCTTCCGCCGCCTGGGCGGAGAGAGGACGCTGCCCTTCGACGCGCGCATCGTGGCCGCCACCAACCGCCTGCTGCACAAGATGGTCGCGGTCGGCGAGTTCCGGGCCGACCTTTACTACCGCCTGAACGTCATCCCCGTGACCCTGCCTCCCCTGCGCGAACGGGCCGACGACATCCCGCCCCTGGCCGAGTACTTCCTGGCCATGTACCGCCACCGCTACCACAAGCCCGACGTCCGCCTCGCCCCCGCCACCCTGGCGACCCTGTGCAAGTATTCCTGGCCCGGCAACGTCCGCGAGCTCAGGAACCTCATGGAGCGCCTGGTGCTCCTGACGGCCGAAAACGTCATCGAGCCGGGCCACCTGCCCCTGGAGATGCGCATCGCGACGGGCCTGCCCGCCGTCGAGTGCGGCCAGGGCGTCATGACCCTGGAGGCGGCCGTGCGCCAGGCCGAGGTCTCCGCCATCGTCCGCGCCTGGTCCGAGGCCGGCGGCAGCAAGGCGCGATTGGCCGAAATCCTGGCCGTCAGCCCGCGCACCCTGCGCTACAAGCTGGCCGAATACGAACTGAAGCTGGCCTGACAGGCGCGGCGTTTTTCGTTTTTCCCCGCATTCGGCATCACTGTGCACCCGTGACCGCGAAACGAGGTGCGGCAATTTTTTGCCGCACCTCGTTTCGCAGTTCCTGCCGCAGTCCCATCCTATTTCCCGAAAAGAAGACTGAATTAATATGAATATCAAAATAGTAACTTAAAAATAGCATGATTTTTATATTGATCACACGATTGCTTTGGGATATTTCGAACCTGCCAGAAAACATGACTTTCTTCAGCCGCGAGCATGAGCACCATTATCGATACGACCGATCCCTGCTGTCTCGACCTGTCTCTCCCACTGACGGGGACGCAGGGTTCCGGCCCTATCCGGGTCGAGGAGGCAGTCCGGGCGTCGGCGAGGTTGGGGTCCGTGCTGTCGTAACCCTCGCCTCTTCCCACGCGCAGGCCGCCGAGACGGTGCAGCCTTCGCTGAGTGCGGCCGAACCGGGCCCTCACCAGGGAGCTGCCCTGAATTCCACGGTCCTGGCGACCGCGGGCGGACTGGGACAGGATTTCGGCGGGGGCGCATCAGAGCCGGGCCATTCCACGATCGGTGGGGGATCGGCACGGCTCTGGTCAATGCCGCCTTCGGCGACTCCGACGGTCCCCGCTTCGTGCGTCGGGTCCTGCCGCAGTACCCCGAGGCCGCCAGACGTAAGGGGCGGGAAGGGCGGGTCGTCCTGCGCCTGGTCATCGGCGCCTGCGGGGAGCTCAAGGACGCGGCGGTGGTCGAGGGCGGTGGGCACGGCTTCGAGGAGGCGGCCCTGGAGGCGGCCAGGGCTTCCGCGTACGCCCCGGCCGTGCGCGGCGGGCGAGCCGTGGAGTGCGCGGCCATGCTGCCCATTCGCTTCTCCCTCAAGGGGGGCTGAAGTACGCGCATCAGTCTCATGCCGCCCTGGCGGGCGGTCCGGATTTACATCTCAACCTTTGCGAGCGGACCATGCCGAGAATCGCGTTCTTCCTTGCTCTTTTCCTCCTGATCACCGGACCGGCCGGGGCCCGGACCGTGACCGACGCCACGGGGCGCGTCCAGACCATCCCCGACAGCGTCGAGCGCGTGATCTGCTCGGGTTCGGGCTGTCTGCGCCTGCTGACCTATCTTCAAGCCCAGGGGCTGGCCGTGGCCGTGGACGACATCGAGGCCAAGGCCAACCGCTTCGACGCAAGGCCCTACGCCCTGGCCAACCCGCAGTTCAAGACCATGCCCATTTTCGGACAGTTCCGCGGCCAGGACAACCCCGAGCTTATCCTGACCCTGGAGCCGCAGCCGCAGGTCATCTTCAAGACCTTTGCCACCATGGGCCACGACCCGGTGGAGTTGCAGGCCAAGACCGGACTGCCCGTAATCGTCCTCGACGCCGGCGACCTCGGCGCCGCGCGGGAAAGCTTCTACGCCTCCCTGCGCCTCATGGGCGTGGTTGTCGGGAGACACGAACGGGCGGAACAGCTCATCGCCTATTTCGACGCGCTCATCGCCGACCTGGCGGCCCGCACCGCCGGCATCCAGGACAGGCCCTCGGCCTACCTGGGCGGGGTGGCCTACAAGGGCCCCCACGGCTTCCAGTCCACGGAACCGGGCTACCCGCCCTTCGCCTTTGTCGGCGCCCGCAATCTGGCCCACGAGCAGGGCGGCGCGGCCCGTGACGTCAGCACCACGAGCGTGGCCAAGGAGCAGATCGTGGCCTGGGACCCGGACTACCTCTTCCTGGACCTTTCGACCCTGCAGATAGGCGAGGAGGCGGGCGGCCTGCACGAGCTGCGCACCGACCCGGCCTATGCGACCCTGACGGCCGTGCGCGAGGGGCGGGTCTTCGGCGTGCTGCCGTATAACTGGTACGCCCAGAACTACGAGTCCATCCTGGCCAACGCCTATTTCGTCGGCAAGACCCTGTACCCCGACCGATTCGCGGACATCGACCCTGCGGCCAAGGCCGACGAGATCTACGCCTTCATCGTCGGCAGGCCCGTGTTCGGGGCCATGAACGAGGCCTTCGGGAACATGGCCTACACGCGGATTCCGGTGCGCTGATGCACGCCGATCACGGCCGCGTTCCCGAGGAGTACCGGCGCTACCTGGCCTGGAAGACGGGGGTGGTACTCCTGGCCGCCCTGGCCCTGGCCGGGTGCCTGGTTCTGTCCCTGGGTGTCGGGCCGGCCGGGCTGTCCGTGGGCGACGTCCTGTCGAGCCTGGCCGGGGTTTCGGACAACCCGCGGGTTGACGCCATCGTGCGCGGCATCCGCCTGCCCCAGGCTCTGGCGGCCATGGTCGCCGGCGGCGGCCTGGCCGTGGCCGGGGCGGTCATGCAGGCCATCCTGCGCAACCCCCTGGGCTCGCCCTTCACCCTGGGCATCTCCCACGCCGCCGCTTTCGGCGCGGCGTTCGCCGTCATGGTTCTGGATTCGGGCCTGACGACCTCGGGGCGAGTCGCCGCGACCATCACCGACCCGTATCTGACGACGATTGCCGCCTTCGTCGCCAGCCTTGCCGCATCGGGGATCATCGTGGCCATCTCGCGGCTGCGCGGGGCGCGTCCCGAGACCATGGTCCTGACGGGCGTGGCCCTGGGCGCCCTGTTCACGGCCGCGACCATGTTCCTGCAGTACTTCGCCACGGACGTGCAGCTGGCGGCCATGGTCTTCTGGACATTCGGGGACACGTCCCGGGCCACCTGGGGCGAACTGGGGCTCATGGCCGCGGTCGTGGCCCCATGCTTCCTCTATTTCTGGGCGGGAAGCTGGAGCTACAACGCCATGGACGCCGGGGACGAGACGGCCAGGGGGCTGGGCGTGCGCGTGGAGCGGGTGCGCATGGCCGGCATGTTCCTGTCCAGCCTGGTCACGGCCGTGCTCATCGCCTTTCTGGGCATCATCGGCTTTGTCGGCCTGGTGGTGCCGCACATGTTCCGTCGGCTCATCGGCGCGGACCACCGCTTTCTCCTGCCCGCCTCCCTGGTCGGCGGTGCCCTGCTTCTGCTGGCCTCGGACACCGCGGCCCGCCTGGTCCTGGCTCCGCATCTCCTGCCCGTGTCCGTGCTGACGGCCTTTCTCGGGGCGCCGACCTTCCTCTGGCTCATCATCCGAGGAGGCAGGTCATGATGCTCTCGGTCTGCGACCTCCATTTCTCCTACAACGGCCGATCCGTGCTGGGAGACATCGATTTCCGGCTGGAGCGGGGCGAACTGCTGGCCATCCTCGGCCCCAACGGGGTGGGCAAGACCACGTTGCTCAAGTGCATGAACGCCATCCTGCGCCCCAAGGGCGGCGCCGTGCTCGTGGAGGACCGGGACGTCCTGACCATGTCCCCGTCCGAGATCGCCCGGGACGTGGCCTACGTCTCCCAGAAGAGCGAGACTTCGCGCCTGACGGTCTTCGATGCCGTGCTCATGGGCCGCGCCCCGCATATCCGCTGGCGCACCGGACCCGACGACCTGCGCAGGACCGAGGCCGTCATCCATACCCTGGGCCTTTCGTCCATGACCATGCGGCACATCGACACCCTGAGCGGCGGCGAGCTGCAGAAGGTCTGCATCGCCCGGGCCCTGGTTCAGGAGCCGTCCCTTCTGCTCCTGGACGAGCCGACCAGCGCCCTGGACCTCAAGAACCAAGTAGAGATCATGTCCCTCGTGCGCCGCGTTGTGGACGAGCACCGCATCGCCGCGGTCATGAGCATGCACGACCTGAACATGGCCCTGCGCCATGCCGACAAGGCCATTTTTCTGAAAGGCGGAACCATCCACGCCATGACCCATGTCGCCGGCGTGACCGCCGACATCATCAGCGACGTCTATGGGCTGCCGGTCGCCATCCACCATCTCGACGGCCAACCCGTCATCATTCCAACAACCTAAGGAGAGAAGTCATGTCCTGTCAGTTTCCCCAGGAACGCATCGACGCAACCATCGCCTTTCACGGGCACAGCTGCCCCGGTCTGGCCATCGGCATCCGTGCCGCCGAGCTGGCCTTGCGCGAATTGGACAACCCCAGGGATTCCGAGATCGTGGCCGTGGTCGAGACCGATATGTGCGGCGTGGACGCCATCCAGTTCCTGACGGGAGCGACCATGGGCAAGGGCAACCTCATCCACCGCGACCACGGCAAGATGGCTTTCTCCTTCTTCCGACGCGAGAGCGGTCAGGGCTTCCGGGCGCTGCTCAACCCGGCGGCCCGCGGCGGCATGGACGACGAACTGGCCGAACTGATGCGCAAGAGCGGCGACGGCTCGGCCACGGAGGAGGATCGTCGGCGCATGGCCGACCTGCGTTCCGGCCTGCAGCGGCGGTTCATGGAACTGCCCTTGGACGAGATGTTCCTCATAACGCCCATGGAAAAGGGCGCCCCCCGCCCACCGAAGATCCTGCAGAGCCTGGTCTGCGACCACTGCGGCGAGAAGACCATGGAGTCGCGCACGCGGCGCTTCGCCGGGGCCACGCTGTGCATCCCGTGCTTCCGGATGGTCGAGCAGAAGATCTGATCCGCGGCACCGCCGCCCACTCGTCGATTTGTGTCCCTGCACCGCGGCGCGCCATACGGCCCGCCGTTCGGGCGACGCGTGGGCCGGTGCGCTCAATAGTGTTACGAATATTAAAAAAGTATTTATTAAATAATAAATACCATAAATAAATATACTGAGGAGGGTGTCATGGGTGTCCGGGGATTCGCGGCGGCGCTGTGCGTCGGCGGCGCTGGCAGGCGCCGCCTGGGCCGGGGAAGGGGACGTCGTCTTGGAAGAAATGAAGGTGGTGGAGGAGAGGCTGGTCACGCCGACGCGTCAGGCCAACGAGCAGGTCTACACGGGCACGGAGATCACCCGCAGCGGCCTGGAGTTGTCCGGGACCAGGGCCGAGACCAGCGTGTACGAGGCCATGGGCACCCTGCCGGGCGTGCAGGTGGAGAGCGTCGACCCCTACGGCCTGACGGCCGAGCAGAAGAACACGCGCGTGCGCGGCGTACGCGGGTTCCTGGGGTCCATGACGCTGGAGGGCGTGCCGAACTGGGGCGGCAACCCCATGGGTCCGCGCGAGTACATCTACGACATGGAGAATTTCGAAAGCCTTGCCATCTACAAGGGTGCCATCCCGGCCGGGCTGGGCACGGGTGTGGGCGCACGCTGCGGCGCAGTGGAACTGCGGCCGCGCTGGCCCGATGAGGATCCGGGCCTGGACCTGAATCTCTCCGTGGGCGGCAACACCTACAGCCGAGCCTACTCGCGGGTGGACAGCGGGCGGCTGTGGGCCTCGGACACGGCCTTCAGCACCAGGGAAGGCGGGGCTGGCTACTATGTCGGGGCGCCCTTCACGGCTGTCTTCAGCGTGGGGGTCGAGTTCTGAGGCCGGGAGGACGACAGCCATCCGGGCCCCGCTTTTCCGCAAGGGATCGCGGGGCCCTGTCTTGTCAGCCGTTCCAGGTCTCCCGGTGTACGAGTTCCGGCCGGAAGCGGTCCAGGGCTTCGAAGGGCGTGGCGGGCCAGCCTATGGGGACGAGGGAGAAGGGGAGGATGTGGTCGGGGAGGCCGAAGAGCCTGCGAAAGCCGTCCATGCGGTCCTGTTCCGGGTAGATGCCGACCCAGACGCTTCCAAGCCCCAGGCCGCGGGCAGCCAGGAGCATGTTCTGGGTGGCGGCGCTCAGGTCCTGGACCCAGAAGGTCGGCCATTTTTTGCCGTCGGGGTCGCCGCAGACGAGGACGGCCAGCGGCGCCTGGGCGACCATCTTGGCGTAGGGGTGGAACGCGGGAATCGCTTCGAGCCGGGCCTTGCCCGTGACGACGACGAAGTGCCAGGGCTGCTGGTTGCCGGCCGAGGGCGCGGCCATTCCGGCCCGCAGGATGGTTTCGATCATCGTCTCGTCCACGGGCGTGTCGGTGTATTTGCGGATGCTGCGTCGGGTGTGGATGGCGTCGAGGAGTTCCATGATTTTTCTCCGTGTTGCTCGTTGCGTTGCGTGCCTGTTATTTCATAGGGGGAATCCATGAACCGCGCAATCGTTCCCTGCCCGCCGCGGCATCGCACCGACCCTGCCTCTCGCGACGGGATGCGAAGGCCATGACGACCGCATGTCTGATTTACGAGGATGGGCGGCATTTCGAGTTGCCTGCGTCCATGAGATCGTTTTTTAAGAACTGCTCCGGGCACGGCAGGGCGGATTTCTTTCTCGACGCGTGGCACGCATCCACCGGCGATGGCCTGGTGCGCGTCGACGACCCGCGGCGGGCCGACTTCATCCTCTTTCCCTACGACATAGGCTGGCTTGTCGACGCCCTCGGAGTCGGGGAATCTCTGGCTTTCCTGCACCGGTTGCCGCACTTCAGCCGCTTCGAGTCGCGGCATGTGCTGGTCGACCATGGAGACAGCCAGAGCGTCGTTGGAACGGAGGCGCTGCTTTTCAAGGTCAGCCTGCCCTGCGGGTTTGAACGGCCCGGCGTGACGCAGATATGGTACAGACTGCCCGAACACGTGGCCGCGAGCGGCTATGCCTTTTCGCTGGAGAAAACCCGCTACGACATTTCGTTCGTCGGGACGAACACCAACAGGCTGCGCAGGCTGGTCCTGTCCATGCTGGAACGGGACAGGCGCTTGCGCACGTGTTTCGACCTCGTTGAAGGGGAGGTGAGGGACGGGAGTTTTCTGGCCTCGGCCCCGGCCGGCGGGGCCGACAGGCAGGCTCTCTTCAGGCGGGTGACGCGGGATTCCTTGGCTGTTCTCTGCCTGCCGGGCATTGGCCCCCTGTCCGTGCGCTTCTTCGAGACCCTGTTCTTCGGCCGTATACCCGTGGTGCTGCAGGGTTTCGGGCGATTGCCCTTTCAGGACACGATAGACTACGACCGGTTCTGCATCTTCATTCCGCGGCACGAACTGGGGGACGTCGGTCAGGCGCTGTGGAGCAGGCTGCAGGCCAGGCGCTCCGACTTCGGGCGGATGTGCCGGGAGGCGTGCGCGACATGGCATCGCCATTTTTCCGAGGAGGCTCTGCACAGGCACATGTGCAGAGCCATCATCACTTTCCTGAGCCGGCCGGCACGGACGACTGCCGTGCGGGAGGACGCATGACGACCCCGACCCATCCCGCGTGTCCGCCTGCGCCGTCGTCATGGGTGCGGGGCGCGGCGGTCCTGAACGGCTTCCTTACGGCTTCAATTCCTGCATGGCCTTGACCAGCGGCCCCAGGTCGGGCCTGGAGTTGATGTCGTGCACGTCAATGTAGCGGATAACGCCCTGCTTATCGATCAGAAACAACGACCGTTCGGCCTCGCCCGTCGAGCGCAGGATGCCCAGGGCGTCGGCCAGCCTGCCGTGGGGGAAGAAGTCCGAGGCCACCGGGAACCACACGCCGCCCATTTCCTGCACCCAGGCGTGCAGCGTGGGCACGTTATCCACGCTCACGCCGATGAGCTGCGTGTCCGTCTGGTCGAACAGGTCCTGCACGATGTTGTAGCCGGGCCACTGTCCCGAGCAGACCGGGGTCCAGGCTGCGGGCACGAAGGACAGGACCACGTTCTTTTTCCCGCGGAACTGGGCAAGGCTGACCGTGCCCCCGTCTATGGTCGGCAGGCTGAAGTCCGGGGCCGGGTCCCCGATCTTGACTTTCAGGGTGCTGTCCACGGGCTTGAGTTCACCCACCTGGAAGAGGTGGTTCTGTGGGATGCCCGAGTTCTGGGCCATGGCGTACAGCGGCGCGATGCACACGAGAGCCGCGGCCAGGACGAAGGGGATCAGATGTCGTGACATGTGGCTACCTCGCGGCTTTGCTTGCTTTCAGGGCATCGTCCAGAAATGTGGCGGCGGAGTCCAGGCGGCCGAGTTGGGTGTCGGCCACGATGATTTTCTTCTGCTGCGCGTCGAGGTCGAGGACATAGAAGAAGGGGGTGCCGACTTCGCCGATCTCCTTGTTGACCTTGAAATCGGGGTCCGAAAACAGGGGGAAGGTCACGGCGTACTTGTCCCGGAAAACCTGCACCTCGAAATCCGAATTGCCGATGCCTACGCCGATGAGCTTCACGTCGTCGGCCAGCCCGCGGCTTTTGATCAGGGCGTTCAGCTCGTTGAGGACCGGCGCCTCGCGCTGGCAGTGGGGGCAGTACATGCTGAAAGCCACGAGAATGACGGTCTTGGCCTGGATATTGGACAGGCTGTGAGGCTCCGCGCCGGTCAATCCCAGGTGCTTGAGGTGTTCGGGGGCCAGTTCGCCCCGCAGTTGCAGGTCTGGCATGGCGCTGCCCGCAGGCAGGGGGTGTGAAGCGGGGCTTTCCGACGCTTCCATGGCCAGCGCGCTTCCCGCCTGGAGGGACAGGAGCAGGCCGAGCAGGATGATGACGAGGCGCATGGTGGACTCCGTGAAGGGTACGGACCCAGGGAGGGCCGCACGCAGATGTTGTGCGCGTGCCGCTGCGGCACGTAAGCAGAGAATGGGACGCCTCTATGTAACAGGCCGGCATACGGCCCGCAACCGGTGTCCTAATACTCACGTTCTGACACAGGAAAAGAAGCGCAAAACGCCCCGCAGGCAGGATCCTGCGGGGCGTTTTCGGTCATGCGGTGCACTCGTCCACGAGATAGAGGATGGAGCGGTACGGGATCTTGCCGTGCAGGGCCAGGCCGACCTCGCAGGTCCGGCTGGTGGAATAGCCTTCGTTGCAGTCCTGGACCTTGTCGGCCAGGGTCTTCAGGGCCGAGGAGTTGAGTTCCGGCACGGAAAAGCCCTTGTCCCCGGCGAAGCCGCAGCAGAAGACGTCCTCCGGCACGACAACCTTGGCGGCGCATTTTCCGGCCAGTTCCAGGAGCCTCCCTTCGAGTCCCATCTTGCGGGACGTGCAGGTCACGTGCAGGGCCACGCGCTTGTCCTTGCGCACGAAGGTGAGCTTGTCCTGCAGGAATTCGAGCACGAACACGGCCGGGTCGTAGAGCTTGAGGCGCGGGTCCAGGACTTCCTGCATGCGCTTCAGGCACGGGCTCGTGTCGCACAGCACCGGCAGCTCGCCGCCGCGGGTGGCCTCCAGCAGGGCCTCCTCCAGATGGGCGCTCTTGGCGTCAGCCTGGGCCACGAAACCCTTGCTCTCGAAGGCCTGACCGCAACACAGCCCGCCCATGCCCTTGGGGAAGACGACCTCGTACCCGGCCTTGCGCAGCAGCCGCACCGTGACCTCGGGCAGGGACGCGATCTTCTCGCCCCGTGCCGGTCCCATGTTGCGGGCGATGCAGCTCGGGAAGTAGACCACCTTCAAGGGGTTGGCCTCGTCGATGGGCTGGGTCTTGATCCGTCCCAGGCCTCTGGGCATCTGCTCGTTCCAGCGCGGGATGCGCCTCAGCGAGGCGCGGTGCAGGGCCTCGGACGAGGCGTCCATGAAGCGCGTCCCGGCCACGGCGTGGACGCCGTCCACGGTGCTCAGCACGCCCGAGACCGTCCGGGCCACGCCCTCGAAGTGCCCGCCCACCCAGTCGGCGGCCTTCTTCTGGCCGTCCGTGGCGTGCTCGGCCCGCAGGGCCTTGGTCATCTTGCCCGTGTCGATGCCTACGGGGCAGCGCGTGCCGCACAGCCCGTCCGTGGCGCAGGTGCCGTCGCCCTGGTAGCCGTAGGCCTTGAGCAGCTTGGCGAGCTCCGCGCTTTTTTCGGGAATGTTTCGCAGTCGCTGGATCTCGCGCCAGCTCGTGATGCGCTGCCGCGGCGTGAGGGTGATGTGTTTGGACGGGCAGATGGGCTCGCAGAACCCGCACTCGATGCACTTGTCCACCAGTTCGTGGGCCGCGGGCAGGGGTTTCAGATCCTTGAGATGCGCCTTGGGGTCGGGGTTCAGGATGACGCCGGGATTGAGGAGTCCCTTGGGGTCGAAGATGCGCTTGATGTCCTGCATGAGGCGGTAGGCATCCTTGCCCCACTCCATCTCCACGAAGGGCGCCATGTTGCGGCCCGTGCCGTGCTCGGCTTTGAGGGACCCGTCGTAGCGGTCCACGACCATGGCCGTCACGTCGTCCATGAGGTTGCTGTAGCGCTCGACCTCCTTGGGGTCGCCGAAGTCCTGGGTGAAGACGAAGTGCAGGTTCCCCTCCAGGGCGTGGCCGAAGATGATGGCCTCGGAGTACCCGTATTTCTCCAGCAGGCCCTGCAGCTCCAGGGTCGCGTCGGCCAGGCGTTCGATGGGGAAGGCCACGTCCTCGATGATGACCGTGGTGCCCGTGGCGCGCACGGAGCCCACGGCCGGGAAAAGGCCCTTGCGGATGTTCCACAGCTTGGCGAACTCTTGGGGCACGGGCGTGAACTCAATGTCCCGGACCATGGCCACTCCGGCCAGGGCGGCTCTGATGGTCGCGATCTGGGCGTCGAGGGTCGCCTTGTCCTCGGCCCGCGTCTCGACCAGCAGAGCGGCGGCCGTTTCGCTCAGTTCCTTCAGGTAGGGCGGCATGCCGTCCTTGTCCTGGACCGAGCGCAGGGCCGGACGGTCCATGAGTTCCACGGCGGCCACGGGCTGTTTCTTGAGGATGATGGTCGCTTCGCAGGCCGTGCGGATGTCGGGGAAGATCATCAGGGCCGAGGCTTTGTGGGCGTGCTCGACGACGGTTCGGTAGGTAACCTTGGAGACGAAGGCCAGGGTCCCTTCGGAGCCGACGATGAGGTGCTTGAGGATGTCGAAGGGGTCCTCGAAGTCCACCAGGGCGTTCAGGCTGTAGCCCGTGGTGTTCTTGATCTTGAACTTGTGCCGGATGCGCGCTTCAAGTTCAGGCGCGGCCGTGACCTGGCGGCGCAGGTCCTCAAGCCCCCCGATGATCTCGGGATGCTTGTCCCGGAAGGCGCGCCTCGATGCGTCGTCGCCAGTGTCCAGAATGGTCCCGTCGGCGAAGACCAGGCGCAGCTCCTCCAGGGTCTTGTAGCTGTTCTCGGCCACGCCGCAGCACATGCCGCTGGCGTTGTTGGCCAGGATGCCGCCGATTTTGCAGGTGTCGATGGAGGCCGGGTCCGGCCCGATCTTCTTGCCGAAGGGCAGCAGGGCGCGGTTGGCGTGGCTGCCGATGATGCCCGGCTCCAGGTCGATGCGGCGGGCGTTGTCGTAGATGCGGCAACCCAGCCACCCTTCGCCCAGGCGCAACAGCACCGAATCCGTGACCGCCTGGCCCGAAAGGCTGGTGCCGGCCGCGCGGAAGGTCACCTCGATGCCATCCCGGTGGGCCAGCCGCAGGATGCGGGCCACTTCGCCTTCGGACTCCACGTTGATGACGATCTTGGGGATGAGCCGGTAGAAGCTCGCGTCCGTGCCGTAGGCAAGCAGACGCAAAGGGTCGGTGATGATACGCCCGGCCGGCACGAAAGCGGCCACTGCGTCCCGGAATTTCCGGTACTTGGAATCGAGCATGGGACCTCCGTATTATAAGAACAATTCTTATTAAATATATCCGATTTTATGGCTGTCCACAAGCCGAAAACATGTTTTGTGATGAAGATAACCGGACACCGGACGAAATCGTCGGGATTCGACGTGGCTGCAGGGGAGAGACGTGCGGCCGTGGTGGGGACGGTCGCGTCCGTCGCAGGGGAAGGGAAGTATTGCGGAATCAACTGTCCCGGCGTCTGCGACCCAGAACGAGCCCTGCGACGAGACAGACCGCGCCGCACAGGCCCAGGGTGGGGCCGACGCCGATGAACTCGGCCGTCAGACCCGCCCCGAGGGAGCCGAAGGGCGACATGCCCATGAACATCATGGCGAAAAGGGCCATGACCCGGCCGCGCATCTCGTCGGGGGTGAGGGTCTGGACCAGCGTGTTGGACGTGGCCATGAGCAGGATCATGAACAGCCCGCAGGGCACGGCCAGCAGGGCCGAGAGCCAGAAGGTCCGGGACAGCGAGAAGAGGATCAGCGTCAGGCCGAAGGCCAGGGACGCCACGGAGCGCAGGACCCACAGACCCGTGTTTTTGCGCAGGGTCAGGATGAGGGCGCCCATGAGGCTGCCCACTCCGGCGGCCGTCATGAGCAGACTGTAGCCGTCGGCCCCGCGTCCCAGAACTTCCCTGGCCACCACGGGCATGAGCACCAGGAAGGAGGAGCCGAAGAGGCTGGTCACGGCCACCAGGGCCAGGAGGCTGCGGATGGCAGGGTTCGTCCAGGCGAAGGCGACGCCGGCCTTGATGCGGGACAGGAATTGTCCCTGGGTTGCGGGTCTGGGCGTGTCGGGCAGGCGCATGAGGGCCAGGCAGGCGATGACGGCCAGAAAGGACAACCCGTTCAGGGTAAAGCACCAGGCCTCCCCGACGGTGGCCAGCAGCGCCCCGGCCACGCCGGGCCCGATGATGCGGGCCGCATGGAACATGGAGGAGTTGAAGCCGATGGCGCTGGGGAGATCTTCCTTGCCGACCATCTCGACGACAAAGGACTGCCGGGTGGGGTTGTCGATGGCGTTGACCACGCCGAGCATGGCCGCCAGCAGGACGATGATCCAGACCCGGGCCTGCTCCGTGAAGCACAGCGCGGCCAGGATGAAGGCCAGGACCATGGCCGCGGTCTGGGTCCCGATGAGGATAGCGCGGCGGTTGGCGCGGTCGGCCCAGTCCCCGCCCACCAGGGCCAGGACGAAGACGGGCGCCAGCCCCGCGAAACGCACCAGGCCCAGGGCGGCGCTCGATCCCGTCAGGCGGTACACGAGCCAGGCCTCGGACACGTTCTGGACCCAGGTGCCGACGAGGGAGATGATCTGCCCCGAGGCGAAGAGGCGGAAGTTGCGGTGCCGCAGGGGGCGGGTCAGCGTGGTCCAGGCTGAAGAGGACATGGTGGTTCCGGGGTTTGCGGTGCGGTTCGACGCAGGAGAGAAAAGGCGCGATCCAGGTAAAAGTCAACCGGCAGACTTGTACCGGTCCGCCGGTAGGGGATGTGGAGAATGGATCTCGCGCGTTGCCCGACCAGGCCGCGCTGCGCTCGCGATGACGTTTGGGTGAGTCGCTCTTTTTTCTTGATCAAGCCGCCTCCGTCCCGGTAGCCATGATCCCGGCCGCTGACGGGCCGATCATACCCTATCCGAGGAGCCGACGCATGAACCTTTCCTGCTTCAAAGCCTACGACATCCGCGGCCGCGTGCCCGACGAACTCGACGAGAACCTGGCCTGGCGCATCGGCCGGGCCTACGCCGCCTGGCTCAAGCCGTCCCGCGTGGTGGTCGGCCACGACATCCGCCTGTCCAGCCCGGCCATGGCCGCGGCCCTGACCCGCGGGCTCGTCGAATCCGGCGTGGACGTCTACGCCCTGGGCGAGTGCGGCACCGAGGAAGTCTATTTTGCCGTCTTCGATCAGCGCATGGACGGCGGCATCATGGTCACGGCCAGCCACAACCCCAAGGACTACAACGGCATGAAGTTCGTGCGCGAGGAGTCGAAGCCCATAAGCGGCGACACGGGCCTCTTCGCCATCCGCGATCTGGCGGCGACCGGCGAGTTCCCGGCGGCCGAGCGCATCGGCCGTGAACAGTCCCTGGATGTGCGGGAGCGCTACCGCGACCATCTGCTGTCCTACATCGACCGCTCGGCCCTGCGGCCCCTGTCCATCGTGGTCAATGCGGGCAACGGCGGGGCCGGGGCCGTCGTCGACCTGCTGGAGCCCAAGCTGCCATTCACCTTTAAAAAGATCCTGCACGAAGCTGACGGCAATTTTCCGAGCGGCGTGCCAAACCCGCTCCTGCCGGAATGCCGCGACATGACCGCCCGTGCCGTGGTCGAGACGGGCGCGGACTTGGGCCTGGCCTGGGACGGGGACTTCGACCGCTGCTTCTTCTTCGACGGAACCGGCCGCTTCATCGAGGGCTACTACCTCGTCGGCCTGCTGGGCGAGGCCTTCGCCCGCAAGCATCCGGGCGCCGGCATCATCCACGACCCGCGCCTGACCTGGAACACGATAGCCGCCGTCAGCGCGGCCGGGGGACGGCCCATCATGTCCAAGACCGGCCACGCCTTCATCAAGGAGCGCATGCGCCTGGAGGACGCGGTCTACGGCGGCGAGATGAGCGCTCATCACTATTTTCGCGATTTCGCCTACTGCGACTCGGGCATGATCCCTTGGCTGCTGGTGGCCGAACTGGTCTGCGTGACCGGCAAGTCCCTGGCCGAACTGGTCGACGACGCCATGCGCGCCTTCCCGGCCAGCGGAGAGATCAACCGCAGGGTCAAGGACGCCAAGGCCGCCATCGCCGCCGTGGAGGCGCGCTTCGGCGCGGAGGCCCTGGTCCGCGACACGACGGACGGTTTGAGCCTGGAGTATGCCGACTGGCGCTTCAACCTCCGCTCCTCCAACACCGAGCCCGTGCTGCGCCTGAATGTGGAATCGCGCGGGGACAGGGCGCTCATGGAGGAGAAGACGAAGGAAATTCTGGGGGTTGTGGACGGGATGGACTGAGTGGACCGAGTGGGCGGGATGGACCTGGGGGTGCCCGGGGCGGGTGAGGGCGAGGCCGGGGGCTTCGCCCTCACGTTGTTTGGGCTATTTGCCGAAGACCTTTTTCAGCAGGTCCGTGGTTCTCGCGGCCGGGTTGGTGCGGATGGCGGCTTCCTCCTTGGCCACGTAGTGGAAGATGCCGTCCATGCCCTTCTCCACCACGTAGTCCGTCAGGTTGGCCTTGGCGTCGGGCATGAAGGGCAGGGCCTTGTACTGGCCCATCATGGCGTCGTAGGCTTGCACCGCCCCGGCCTCGGCCAGGGTGGCATCGACGATGGGTTTCATTTCGGTGCCCAGGCCAGGTCCCATGGACTTGCGGAAATACTGGGTGGCCGCGTCGTCGGGGCCGTTCAGGATCTTCTGGGCGTCCTGGATGGTCATGGCCGCGATGGCGTCCACGAAGAGGGCCTTGGCCTTGGGCGTGGCCTGTTCGGCGGCGCGGTTGAGCTTCAGTTCCAGGTCGTCCACCAGGTTCGAATAGCCGGCCGCCTTGAGGGCCTTCTGCACCGTGGCCAGCTGGCCCGGCAGCGGGATGTGGATGGCCTTGTCGCCGTTGAATCCGTCGGTCTTCCCGAGTTGCGACACAACGGCTTCTGTGCCGACGCGCAGGGCCTCCTTGAGGCCGTCGCCCATCTCGCCTTGGGTCAGGGACGAAGACCCGGAGCCGCCGGAGGACATCAGGCCGAGCCCCTGCTTGAGGAGATCGGACTGGCCCATGGCCGGTCCTGCTCCCGCCAGCAAGGCCATGGACAGGAGGATGGTCGCGAAAACAGATCTGGTCTTGGTCATGAGAACCTCCGGGGTGAATGGAACGGATGCGTCAGAGGATATGACCGATGAAAAGCCGTATCAAGGAAAAAGCGAAATGTTCCTGCATGGCCGCGCTGGGGTCTGACCGACCATGATCCGGGCGCCATGGGACCAATGGGCGTTCAGGTCAGTTCGTCCATGAGCGTCCCCGTGTCCCGTAGCAGCAGGCGCACCAGGATTTCCTCCAGGGACAGGGTCGGCGACTGGCGGCGGGCCTCCACGGCCTGATCGAGCAGATCGGCCTGGGATTCGAGGGCCGTGGCCTGGTAGGCGAGGCCGCTTTGGCGTTCCGCGTACAGCGACTCCTGGGTGGCCATGTCTCCGATGTAGCCGGACAGCCTGTCGAGCTGGGTCTGCAGGGTGGTCGCGTTGTTCAGGTCCGTGCCCGAAAGGTCGGTGGACCAGGGCACCGTGTCCAGGGCGCGGAAGGTCACGTCGAAGCCGCCGTACTGCGGGTTGCCGCTCAGGTTGGACTGGATGTGCACGTTGCCGGCCGCGTCGATCTGCTCCGTTCCCCAACGGCTGCCGTCGAGAAGGGCAATGCCGTTGTAGCCCGTGGACGCGACGATGCCGACGATCTTGTCGCGCAGGGCGTCGTATTCCGCGGCCACGGATGCGGAGTAGGCCAGGTCGCCGTCCTTGACCTGCTTGGCGATGCTCTCCATCTCCTGCAGGGTGCCCTTGATGGTGCCCACGGCCTCGGCCGCGATGCCGACCATGGATGCGGCCTCCGTCACGTTGCGCGCACCCTGCCGGATGGTGGCGCTGTCGGCGCGCAGGCGGCCGGTGATGGCCTGGTCGTAGGGGTTGGTCAGAGGCTTGACCGCCGGTCGTCCCAGGACCATCTCGCGCAGGTTGGCGCCTACGCTTGAGCCCTGGAAGTAGGCGTTCATGAGCAGGTCCTGCTGCCAGGTCTGGTTGGCGGTGGTGTAGACGAAAAGTTTTTCCAGGTCGGTCAGGGCCACGGCGTTCTCCCTCGGGCTGCAGACAGGGGCGTTTCGAATGTATTCGGCCGTTCCCGGCTTTTGTTTAGTAGATGACCTCTTCCAGGGTCAGCCCCTGCGGGGGAGCCGTGGCCGGGGCCAGGCGACGGTCGCGGCTTTCGAGGACGGCCCGGGCCTCGTCCGGGCTCATGCCGCCGCGGCCGACCTCGACCAGGAGGCCCATGAGGTTGCGGACCATCTGCTTCAGGAATCCGTCGGCCTGGAAGCGGAAGACCCATTCGCACGGGTGCTGGCCCGGTTCGCGGCGGATGGGCTCCAGGGTGCGCACCGTGCCCTTGACCTCGGTGCCCGCGTTCTGGAAGGCGGCGAAGTCGTGGGTTCCGGCCAGGAACGCCGCGGCCCGGTCCATGGACTCCAGGTCGAGGTTCCGCACGGGCCAGACGAAGGGCGCGCGCTGGGGCAGGGTGAAATCCGGTTCGGTCCACAGGGTGTAGGCGTAGCGCTTGGAGCGGACCGAGAAGCGGGCGTGGAAGCTGGGCTCGGCCTCGCGCGCGTCGAGGATGGCGATGTCGTCCGGGAGCATGGAGTTGAGCGCCTTTTGCCAGGGGATGCGGGCCTTGGAGTCGGGCGCGTCGAAGTGGGCCACCTGCCCCAGGGCGTGCACGCCCGAGTCCGTCCGGCCGGAGCCGTGTACCCGCACTGGCTCTTGGCAGATGCGCGCCAGCTTTTCCTCCAGGGTCCCCTGGACCGTCTGCCCCCGGCCCTGGATCTGCCAGCCCAGGTAGCGCGTGCCGACGTAGGCCACGGTCAGGCGGATGCGCGGCATGGTCAGTTGGTCCCGGTCTGCAGGCGGGTCAGGGCCTCGGACAGGAAGGCGGCCCGGTCCGGCCGCACCGAGGACAGGATTTCGCCGGCCTTGCGGCCGCTCATGCCCGCCAGGATTCTGACGGCGATGCCCTCCTCCAGGGTTTCGAGAACCTGCGCCGCCTGCTTGGGCTTCATGTTGGAGTAGACGTCGACCAGATGGGCCATCTTCTCGTCCTGGATGGTGCCGGCGGAATCGATGAGCTTCTGCATCCGGATTTCCAGGGCGCGCAGGTTCTCGAGTTTCCCGTCGAGTTCCGCCTCCAGGGCCTTCAGTTCGGCCTCCTTCCTGTCCAGAGCCTGTTCGCGGGTGTTCAGGGCCTGGGTCCGCTCCGCGTCGGTCGTCGGCGCGGCGGCGGTGGCGTTTTCCGCCTGACTGTCGCTGTTTGCCGGGCTCTCTGCCGCCGGTGCAGGCGCTTGGGCCGCGGCGGGCGGGGTCTGGGCCATGGCCGGACGGATGGCCACGGGCTGCAGCAGCAGGCTGTCCGGCTCGGATGCCGGCATCCACAGCATGCCGATGGCCGCCAGCTTGATCGCGGCCAGGACGGCCGTGGCCTGGACCAGCCTAATAAGGCGCGCGCCCGTAGCGGAGGGTGGCTGTTTCGTCGAAAGCGCTCTGTTCTTTTCGCTGTTCTTCCTGCCCATGTCTGACTGCCTGTTTGGCCCGGAGTTTCTCCAGGAGTTTACGGTCCTTGGCCTTGGCCACGAGATCGAGGCGGCGTTCCTCGACCAGCCGTTCAAGTCCGGCCAGTTTGGCCTGCGCCTGTTTTTTGTCAAGTTCCAGACGGTTGCGCCAGCCGGACCACAGCCACAGCTCGGGCTGCGTCATCTGTTTGATCCGGCTCATCTCATCCAGGCACGCCGCCAGGTCCCTTTCCAGCTTTTCGACGCGCGCGGCCTGCTCCTGCATGTCCTGCAGGGCCTTGCTCAGGGCCAGTTTCGCCTGGTCCTCCAACTGCGTCCGGTACTCCAGGACTTTTTCGAGCTTGAAAACGAAAGGGCGCGCCATGGCCCGAGCCAAGCAAGAAGCGTGCGCAAAAAAGAAAGCCCGGCGCGGGCCGGGCTTGTCATGGTCGGTCGTGGATGCGTTTACGCCGCGCCGGCCGCCGTGGCGGCTTCGATGTAGCCCTGGCGCAGGGACTCGATCAGCTCCTTCACGGAGACGATGGCGCTTACCCGGTAGGCGTTGGCTCCGGCAAAGGCAAAGCCGTGTTTCAGCAGGCCCTTCTTGGCGTTCACCAGGGCCAGGGCGATGCAGTACGGGCTCTTGGTGAAGTCGCAGGAGCTGATGCAGTGGAAGGGGCACTTGAAGGGCTTCTTGAGGCCCGCCTTCACGTCCTGCAGGAAAGGCCCGTCCACCGCACGGCCGGGCAGGCCCACGGGGCTCTTGATGATCTGGATGTCCTCTTCCTTGGCGCTGATGTAGGACTCTTTGAACTTGATGTCCGCGTCGCACTCGTGGGTGGCCACGAAGCGGGTGCCCATCTGCACGCCGGCGGCGCCGAGCTGCATGAACTTGTAGATGTCCGCGCCGTCCCAGACGCCGCCTGCGGCGATGACCGGAATGGGCCGTCCGGCCTTGCTTTCGAACTCCTTCACCGCCTCGACGACTTCGGGCACGGTCTTTTCGAGGGAGAACTCGGGGTCGTCGATCTGCTCGGGCTTGAAGCCCAGGTGTCCGCCGGCCTTGGGGCCTTCGACCACGAAGGCGTCGGGCAGGTAGTCGAATTTCGACAGCCACTTCTTGCAGATGATGGTCGCGGCGCGGGCCGAGGAGATGATGGGCACGAGCTTGGTCTTGGCGCCGTCCTTGAGGTAGGAGGGCAGGTCCAGGGGCAGGCCTGCTCCAGCGAAGATGATGTCCGCGCCTTCCTTGATGGACGTCTTGACCAGGTCGCTGAAGTTGGTCAGGGCGACCATGATGTTCACGCCCAGGATGCCGCTCGTCTTCTCGCGGGCCTTGCGCAGTTCGGTGGCCAGGGCGCGCATGTTGGCCTCGCGGTAGTTGGATCCGATGTCCGGCTCGCCCATGCCGATCATGGCGCCGGCGATGACGCCGATGCCCCCTTCCTTGGCCACGGCCGAGGCCAGCCCCGAAAGGGAGATGCCGACACCCATGCCGCCCTGGATGATGGGAATTTTTGCAACAAGATCGCCGATCTTGAGATGTGGAAAGTCCATGGTGATCTCCTGTATGATTTTCGCCGCGCGGCCCGGCAAACGGGAATGCCTTGAGCGGGCGCTTAATCGCGGCGTCCAAGGGCTGCTACGCGAAAAAAAATCAGGGGTCAATGAACCCGGCAATACATTGATATACGTAGCTATAATGGCTGAATTCTCCGTGAAATCACGGACCTTCGGCAGCGTTCAGAGCATATGTCCAGGCAGGCTTTTGGTCAGAAATGGAATGCGAGAGGCAGGATGGCGCAGATTTCCCCGGCGATGATCGCCGCGCCCAGGAAGTCTCCGTTCATGGCGCCCTCGCGGCGGGCCAGGGACAGCAGACCGGCCAGTGGCGCGATGGAGATGATCGCTGCGGGCAGGACGTGTCCTGCGGGCAGGGTCAGGGCCGCAGTCGCGGCGGTGAGGCCACCCACGGCCAGGGCCGTGGGCGTCGCCCCCAGCAGGGCGTTTTGTCCCAGACCCGGCCGCGCGAAGGTGCGCCCCGCTCGGGCCAGGACCAGGCAGCACAACCGGCCGAAGACTGGGGCGAAGAGCAGGGCGTTCCAGGCCCCGAGGGCGACGGCGCGCTCGAACAGCGCAGTCTGCGCCCCGAGGCCCAGCACGAGTCCCATGACCCCGAAGGCCCCGCTCCGGCTGTCCTTGACGATGGCCCAGAAGCGCTCCCCCGTGGCGCCGCTGCCCCAGCCGTCCCAGAGGTCGGCCCAGCCGTCCCAGTGCAGGCCGCGGGTGACCCAGATGTTCAGGCCCGTCAGGATCCAGGCCAGAACCCAGGGCGTCAGGGGCAGCAGGGAGGCCAGGGCGAGGACAAGGCCGATGAGCCCCCCGACCAGGGGATACATGCCCATGGAGCGGCTGATCTCTTCGTTGGAGGAGATGCGGGCCCGGCCCAGGCGGGTCAGGAAGGTCAGGGCGACGAGGAAGTCGTGCAGCGGGTTCATGGGCGTTGCTCCGTGCAGGTCAGGCGCAACGTCCGGCCCGGTGCGAGGCCGAGGAGGTCGGCGCAGGAACCGCCGTTCACGGCCAGCTCCATGACGCCCTGGCTGCCCGCCAGCAGCCCGACCTGGCCCGGCGCGAGGTCGGCGTAGGTCGGGACACGGGCGATACGGCGGCCGTCGTCCAGCATCCAGGCCCGGCCTCGGGCGGGCAGGGCCTCAATGCGCAGGTTGAGCAGACAGTTGCCGAAGCGGTCCACATGCAGCACGGCGCAGTCCAGGCATCCTTCGCCGGCCTCGGCCCAGGTCTGTTCAAGGCGCACGATTGACCCGGGGTCGACAGCCCGCCCCAGTGCGGACGGGTCGGCCCCCAGCGCCAGCCGTGCGGCCAGGGGGGCGAAGAGGTCCCGGCCGTGGAAGGTGCGGCTGGCAGTGGCCGTGTCCAGCTCCGCACGCCACCAGGATGCGCCCTGGCCATGCAGGAAGGACAACAGTCCGTTGTCCGGCGCCAGAAAGAGCTGCCCGCCCAGCCGTGCCATGAGGATGGACCGCTCCGACCCGACTCCGGGGTCGACCACGGCCAGAAAGATGCTGTCGTCAGGAAAGTGGGGCCGACTGGCCTCAAGGAGAAAGCCGGCCTGCAGGATGCAGTGCGGCCGGACTTCATGGCAGAGATCGACGACGGGAGCCGCAGGCGCCCGGCGCAGCAGCGCCCCTTTCATCTGTCCGACATAGGGGTCCGCAAGGCCGAAATCCGTCAGCACGACAATGGGGGGAATCATGCAGCAAGCTCATACGGCCAAGCCCCGACCCTGTCCAGCCAAGCCAGAAAGCTGTTGACAGTGCAAAGCGCGGCTGTGTAGAAACTGCGCTCTTCGGGGCGTAGCGCAGTTTGGTAGCGCATCGGTTTTGGGAACCGAGGGTCGCATGTTCGAATCATGTCGCCCCGACCAGAATGAAAACAAGGGCTTGGATGTAAAATCCAGGCCCTTTTTTCTTGCTGATTTTTGGTCTGCCCAACACTATGCCCAACAGGACGGTCAATATTTCTGTTATCTCTTGGGAAGCAAAGTAGTTGGGGCCGCCGGGAAATGATGTGATGAGTTCGGAATGGAGCGGTAGGTAATGCGCTCCGGATTAGACAGGTAGCTGTGGTGAATCCGCTTGAAGCTTGCTCCGCATCCGACAAGAGAGTGCATCTTGGGCCAGATGTCATCGTCGTTCGGTGGGTTTCGATCTCTGTATTAGTATTAGTTTGGCCGATTCGGTTGGCGAGCAGTTCGCTTAGTTCGCGCGGCCTTGTATTGATTTTCAATTACCCCAGGAACCGAGGGGCGTACGTTCGAATAATTTCGCCACGATTATTAAGAAAACGAGGGGGATGTAGATTCCAGATCGTTTTTTCTTGTCGACTTTTGCTCTGCCCCACACTCTGCCTAACATCTTGACGGTGTTATGGCGCTGTTCTCCGAAATTCTTGATTCTTACAGTTGATTATGTATAAAATATATTTCATAAAACTTGAATATTGCGATATCAGTTGTAATTTTTTTGTGTTAAGAATATTTATTTAAAACAATAACTTTATATTAATTAGAATAAAATGGACAACAATTTTAAGTTTATTTATTTTATTCATAGAGAATATTCACTTAGGCACATATTTAAAAGTGAATTTTATGACGAATTGAGTATTAATATAGAAAATTTGGTTGATTTTTGCAGGGAATATTTTAGTAAAAATAAGCTTGATGAGCTTTTTATTGTTGAGGATGAAACAAAAAGATTTGATATAAATTTTGAAATAGATGTTATTGATTTAATTTTAGATATTTATGTAGCTAAAATTAATAATGAAAAATATTATTGTGGAATTTCGGATTATTACTACAATAAAAATTTTAATGATAGCGGAGATGATTTGGGTATTACAGGATATTTAGATGATTTTTATATGAAGTTGATGTCTGAAAAATCAAGGAAAGAGTCTTTAAAATTCATATATAAGATATCTGCTAAATATAATATTTATGCATCTCACGCTAAATATTTGCATAAAAAGAAATATTGTATCAAAAATATATTTTCAGATATTGACAGTGTAAGTGAGAAGAGATTTTTCTGTTTTAAAAAATTTGATGATTACTATAAATACTTTAGTCCAAGCGAGGTTATATGTGGGCTAGATGTTGATGAATGCAGTTGTGTTAAGGGTTCATATGCAATGTTTGTAGATTTTGCATCTCCAGATTTTGATATTGATAGGACATTAGATTATATTCAAACGAGTATTGTTGATACGCTGCTTATGATGGGCGAAGTTGATGGTAGAGAGTTGTCTGTGCGTGAACTAGAATACCTTTCAAGAAATTGTAAAGTTATTCGGCAAAGTTCTTTTGATATTTCAGGATTGCAAAATAGGGTATTTGGTTTGATAATGTGGGATCTTGTTAATATACGTGGTTGTAGTCCGAGAGATGCGTTTGGTTTTTTAATAAAAAATAATGATTATTTAGAGTATGTCAGGAGGCGGTATTCTTATTTGTCAGAAGATGAATTCATTGGCGAGCATATGTGTGATAGTAAAAAAATATATATAAATGCATTAAAGGCATTGGATAATGCAGATGAGTGTGTTAATAAGTGTATGATTATTTCTACAAATAGCAGAGTGAATAGCAAAAATAAAAATATTGAAAATTTTGATGCTTATGTGGAAGATACGTCGTTTGATTTTAAAAACGATGGAGTTGTGCGTAGTGAAATAGATCGTGACTTGTTGCAAACTATTTATAGAAAAACAAAAAAAAATAGTGTCATTTGTTATGAAAAAGATGATGAAGTTGGATCAGTTAAAGATTTAGCGAAAATGGTTTGTAAAAAGAAATAGTTTTTAGAAATGCCCCCTCCCCAGTTTGAGCGGCTTCTTAAGAAGAATCTCTCCGCCTTTCTTACTTGCCTATATTGTCCCGGTTTGGTGCCATAGGGGGGCTGATTAACATTCGGAACAACACGCTAATCCCAATACTGTTGCCTGAGATCATGCTTGTGGGCACTACGCGGAGTCCCGCTCGGGCCACCAATTGGTCCCGGAGCGCTTGAGTTCCTATGAATAGGAACTCAAGATGTTCGTCAATGCTACGTATGAGCACTAGGTCGGCGGAATTTGTCGGCTGGGGCCGATTATGCACGTTGTCGTTGCTTGTCCCGACGAGTTCAGCCTGACATCATGATTGAGACTTCGTGTTCGCGGTCGATCATCTTTTTGCGCTCAGTAATCCCACCTTGCTGAGTGTGCTTTCTAAAAAATGTTCTCCAGCGTCAGTTGGCCGATCTTGGCGTGGAGAACCTTCAAGCCCTCCTCGGGCTCGCTGGCGGATGGTTTGCCGAAGACATCACCGGCAGTCCGCTCGCTGAGTTGCGGTTTCCATTCTGTGATCTGGTTCGGATGCACCTCAAATCGTTGCGCCAACTTGGTATGGGTCTAGTCGCCTACATCTCGCGACCAAGGTCACCTTGTCCTTGAATTCCGCGGAATGCTTCCGTCTCGTCTTCTTTGTCATTCTCTGCTCCCTGATCATCTGCGTTTGAAGGGGTCGGGACTAGCAGATTGCCCACCTAAAGACTTGTGCAAACTTTCGGGGTCAGTTCTGTATCGCCCAAGTCAATGAGGATTACCAAAATTCAGAACTGGTATTCATGTTCGTCTGCACACTTGCGTCAGGATATCAGAGAGCTGTTTTTAAGCAATGAATCCAGCAGGAGGTGCGATGATGGAAAAAATTCGATTGGCAGAGTGACTAGTGTCTCTAGTCGAGGGGTAGCAGCAGGGCATGAGGCTTGTTGTTGAGATTGTCGAAGATCAACGCATATGGCTTCAACTCATTTTTAACAGGATCGATACGAGTATGCACGGGCAATGTCAAAATAATAATCTGGGATATCAATGGCTGAATGAGAAGGAAGTCGCAATCCTTATTGGCGTGAGTGTTTATACACTCCGCCAACATCGCTTTAAGGGGGTCGGTTTGCCGTACGTGAAGTATGGAAAGTCTGTCAGATATTCTACTGCTGACATTACTGCATACTTGGAATCAATGAAGATTAATCATTATAGGTCATAGGAGGTTAATATGTCGAATGCAGAGACTACAATTTTTTGGACTTATGGAGCGGCAGATAGCGCTTCTGAAGAGCTTGAACGTGATCTGATCAATAGGAAAACGCAGGATCCATTAACATTGCTTCCCATGCTGAAGGTTTTTCATCCGAATGGTCATCTTGAAGGGAATGTGTTTTGCTCTGATTGGCTTAGGGTGTTCTTAGGTGAAGGCCAGTGTGGTTTCTGGACCATGAAGAGACCGGGTGAGAAATCCACGCCTATGGATGGACGGTTGGCGCAAATCGCCGGGACGATGAGCTTTGAAAGTTACGGGTGTCGGCACTTAGGCTTTATTAAAAATATGGCCTATAAAGAACTTGCCAGACGTGGAAACGTCAGTACTTCTAAGGCTGAGCGTTACAAATATGGTTATAAGCCAGGATGCTCCCGTGTTCATTCGTTTGATAAATCGATGTTGGATAGAACGCCCCGAGAGAAAAATCCTGTGCAGGATCATGGTTTTACTCTTAAGTCGGTGTACTTCTATCCTACTCTGGATAACAAAGTTACTTTTTGTACGTGCTATTTTCAGTCACCAGAGGGGGAGATTGAAAAATTGCCCCTTACTCTCTGGAAAACCGCTTCCGGACGATTTATTTTTGACTGGCTTCATCCGTTGGATCCGTTTCCGCTGTATCGATGGGATTTGTTGTATAATGACAAACGTCCAGTCATAATTTGCGAGAACGAGGCGCAGGTTGAGTATCTTCGAGAGAAGCACTCTTGGTTGCTGAAGAGCGTGGGGCTGACGACATGGTCGGGGGGGGAGTCGACTACGATCGACGGAACAGATTGGGGTGCGTTGAATGGTCGTTTGGTAGTTATAATTGTATCCCCAGGAGCAGAAGGCTACAAAAGGGCCAACAAGTTATACCGTGCGATGAAGCGCTTGGGTGTAGGCCCAATCGGCTTCTTGATGCCCCGGGCTAGACTGCAGGCTGATCAAACGTCTGCGAGCGCGATGCTGTCGGCCTTGGATGAGGACATCACGGAATCATTGCTTCAGAAAAACGAGGTCGCGGATAGGGCTGAATTTGTCAAAGATGCGAAGGAACGCTTTGGTTTGGACTTTGACCCGGATTTCGTTGCATCCGCGATCAGCGGAAGCGAATTGGTTGCGTTGCCCTTGTCCGATGCAGAAGTTGTTCTTGGTCCGATGATCATGAAGGGCGACAGGGTTTTGGTTTATGCGCACAGAGGGTCGGGGAAGACGTGGCTGATTTGTTTTATTGCAGTTGCATGTGTGTCAGGAGGATCATTGTTTGTTGGACGCCTTGAAGCTCCTCGCCCACTTCGAGTTCTTGTCATTGATGGTGAGATGGGGGGGAGAGAGTTGCAGAAGCGTTACTCCATGATCTTCAAAGCCATGGGGACCCCGGAGCATTTGCAGGATAATCTCAGGATTATCGCGGCTAGGATTCAGGGAAGAGAGATTCAGCTCGAAACTCCTGAGGAAAGAGAGCGCTTCAAGGAGGACATAGCATGGGCTGATGTGATCATTGCTGACAGCATGTTCTGCCTGTTCCCGAATGCAATGGGGTCTCAGCTTGATGGTGCACGGGGTTTCAATGAGTTCATGCGCGCGAATAGTCTGCAAGGTAAAACGACAATCGTCGTTGACCACACCGGGAAGAATAAGCGCAATTCTTATGGGACGATCGGCAAGGAACTGGGCCTTGAACTTGTTTTGAAGCTCGAAAAGGTGAAGAATCAAGAACTGTTTAGGCTGTCTGTTGAAAAGCACCGGAATCTCGGAAGCAAGGATGTCCAGCCGATAGAGTTCATGCTGAACGTCGATGAAGACGCTGGTATCGCGGAATTGAAATCCTTGTCTGAGATGGAAGAGGACACAGATTCCGAAGGAAAGGATGTGCCCTGCATGACCCGCAAAGATATGCCTTCCAGTGGTGGAGATTGCGATGCTGGGCGCATGCCTTCCGTGTCAACAGATTGTCATGATGCTCCTATCAAACTCGATGACCAGAACTCGAAAATTATTGCAGCCCGGACGGAGAATCCGAATCTAAGCGTCAGGAAACTGGCTTCAATAGTCGGAGTATCCAAGGGGACGGCACATAATCGTCTAAAGAAACTCCAGCAGGCTGGTCTTTTGAGGCCGAAAGGGGCATCTGTCGAGGAGGGTGAGTTCGGAGTTGATGACGATGAAGCTTAGATTGGCTGTCGACTGAACAACATGGTGGCACGTATCCTTTCGCGGGTGCGTGCCATCTTTCTTTTGTGCAGGTTATGGTCGTCGGTAACAGCGCACATGCAGCCTGTGCAACCTTGAAATCTGTATCCGATCTAGAACGTGTAAGCTTCTTGGGCCGTACGACTGGAAACTACGGCCTCCACCCATATTGGGATCTGGCCGACGCCGATCGCGAGCTCCACAATGGGGCCTGGGCAGGGCCGGAAGTCGCATCTATGGCACCATGAGGCAGTGGTAGAAATCTCTGGTTCGCTTCGCCGAGATGGAGAGGGATTTCCTGCGGCCCCTACCGGACATCCCGCCCGAGCTGGCAACCTGGGCGTCGGTGAAGCTGCACGGTAACAGCCATGTCCAGTTCGAAAAATCGTTCTATTCCGCGCCGTTCACGCTGGTGCACAAGTCGCTCTGGTTGCGGGCCACCGAATAGACGGTGCAGATCTTCCACGAACAACAGCTCGTGGCCAGCCACCCCAGAATGTACAAACCCGGCGCACGGAGCACGGTGCAGGACCACCTGCCGCCGGAGGCCAAGGCCTATCTGATGCGTGACCCGCAGTGGTGTCTCGCGCAGGCGGAAAAGGTCGGTGAGCGCTGCCTGGAACTGGTCCACGGTCTCTTTGCACACCGCGTCCTCGACAACCTGCGTGCCGTTCAAGGCCTGCGGCAACTCGGCGGTCGTTACGGCAAACGACGACTGGAGGCGGCCTGCGCCAGAGCCTTGGATCACGAGGCCGGCACGTATCGTAGCGTGAAGAACGTCCTGGAGAAGGGTCTGGATCAGCAAGGCCTGCCCCTGCCCATCGCCTTGCCTGATGCCTACGGCGGAAAATCCCGCTTCTCCCGCAACCCTGAACTGCTCAACTGAAGGACGCATTCATGAATCCCATCCCCCAGCTTACGCCTCATCTGAAACAGCTCCGTCTCTCCGGCATCCTGGACTCTCTGGAGGTCCGCAACCGGCAGACCGTGGAGTAGAAGCTCGCCTACGTGGATTTCCTGGCCTTGCTCATCGAGGACGAGATCGCCCGCCGCGAACAGCGTAAACTCGTCATGCGGCAACGCAGGGCCGGTATCAACACGCATAAGACACTCGAAGGCTACGACTTCACCTTCAACCTCGGAGTGAACCAGGCGCAGATCATGGATCTGGCCACCTGCCGCTACCTGGAGGAGAAAGTCCCGGTGCTCATCGTCGGCCCCTGCGGTACCGGCAAAAGCCACATCGCCCAGGCATTGGGGCGCATCGCCGTACGTCGCGGCTACGACACGGTGTTCTCCTCCCACGCCAAGCTCTTGGGCACAACTCGCCTCGGCGCGGGCAGTGGGCACGTTCGAGCGCAAGCTGGCGGCGCTGACTAAAGCCGATCTGCTCATCATCGACGACTTCAGTCTCAAGCCCATGCGCTCCGGGCAGGATGAGGACTTCCACGACATCATCGCGGACCGCTACGAGCGGCGGCCGACGATCATCAAAAGCAATCTGGACTTCTGGGAGTGGAACGACGCCTTCCACAACAAGCTGTTCGGCGCGGCCACCCTCGACCGGATCAGCCGCATCAAACTGGGCAAATTTTTGTCCGTCCGAAGCCGTCCTAGTGCTCCCCTTAAGGGGAGCACTAGTAATGTCCAGTGGACAGGACAGTGGACAGGTTGGACGGGAAAAATGAAATTTGAAATTTTGGGTTTGGAGAGCTGTTTAAAGTGATCGTTAATAGCCCGAGAGGGTTCCTCTTTGGCAAGTCTGGTGGATGTCAACTTTTCCACCAAGATTATTATATGGCAGATTCAAGAATTTTTTTCAGATGAGACAGGAATTTCAACTATTATTCTATTAGTAAATTTAGGTAATATGGTATTACCTTCTTATTTAATATGATTATTGTTAATAGATTTTTTAATTAGTATACTTAAATAAAAAATAAATACATAATTAATAAATTCACTTTGTAATAAATTATTTGATTAGTATAATATACAGAGAGACAGAGTCAAACTAAGTTAAATATATTCACTCTCATGACAATGAGAAGAATAACAGTCAATCATAAACACATACACGAAAGTGTGAAACAAGACAGTCAGTATCAGTGAGACACGCCACCAGTGTGTCATCAAAATAAAATCAATCATAATCATCCAGAAGAAAACAAGTTTTCAGAATAACTCTCAGAGAGACACGTTAGTGCTCAAACATTGATATCGATATTAGCACACACACGACAATGTGCAAACAGATATATTGGGATTGATATACGCAGAGTGTGTCAGTCTCTTTTTCATTTCAACAAACATAAACAGTATAGGAGGCAGATATGAGAAGACAGAAAGTCATATATGAGAACGAGTATAAGGATCTTCCTATTAACACCAACAAAGAGAAAGGACTAGGATGTCTTAGTTCCTCTCTTCAGAGCTATAGAGAGAAGTTGGACTATATGACTGAGAACCACTCCAAGGTTCAACAAGTCAGATTCGATCTCAGATATCCTTGTGATGACTCTGTTCCATATGACAAGAAGCACATCTCTAGATTCTGCGAGTATATGAAACGATCATTTGATCGAATGGAGACTGGTGGTCACTTGGTGGATATGAAATTAGAATGGGTGCCTGATAAGAAAGATAAATCCTCTCATCCTCACTATCATTGCTTAGCTTTGGTCAATGGAAATGCTATTCAGTCCGAGTATACGGTTTTGAAAAAAGCTGAGCATTATTGGGGAATAGTTTTGAAAAATGATCAGGACGGATTGGTGCACTATTGCAACAAGGACAGGGGTGGCAATAAGCAGGAGAATGGCTTGATGTATCGTCGTGGATCGGCGGATGCTGAGGAAACTTTGGAGAAGATGCAGTATCAGGCTAGCTATATTGCCAAGGCTAGGGACAAGGACGGCTTGCCAAAAGGATCTTGGATCAGAGGAGGATCTCGTATTCCTAAAAACAGATAGTATTCTTGCCTTCATTTCGCTTGGTTCAAATATCCTGCTGAATTCTCTCTTTCGTAATTTCACGTCTATATTTCCCCTGGAATAGATATTTTTTGAGGTCTGCTCAGAGCTATTATTGGCGATCCAGTAGTAGCTGTCTGGGTCGTATATTTTTTTTCACCATTTTACATGGAGGTCGTTATGAGTGATGACAAAAAGAAGGCTAAGGTCAAGCAGAGTGGCATCATGAACATTCGTGGCAAGGAAGTCGCCACCTATCCGGCCATGATCGACTACGCCCACCAGTGTGGGATGCAGAGTCTGGAGGTCGCCGTGCTCCAGTTTCCGCAGGCCTCAAACGAGATGCGCGCCATTTGTGCGGCGCGTCTGGTTACATCCGGTGGACAGGTGTTCGCGGACATCGGAGACGCGAGTCCCGACAATGTCCCCAAGGGGTGCGTGGACAGTTTTGTGCGCATAGCCTCTACTCGTGCCAAGTCACGTGTCCTCTCTGACGCCTTCAATATTCGTAATGCCTTGGAAGGCGGTCAGGAGCAAGATTCAGAGCCTATTCTGCTCACAGCAGTTCAGGATGCGGACAATGTCTATGGCCTGCCGGAAGGCCAGTCTCAGGATAAGAGCGCCTTGAACGGGGGTGGCAACAAGCCTCGTTCAGACAAACAGGTTAACTTGCTGCATCAATGTGCTTCAGGTCGTGGACTAGACCCGGAGGATGTGGTCAGGAATATGTATGGGAAATCGATCGATGATTTGACGGGCAGTGAAGCAAATTTTGCTATTAGGGCGATTAAGAATGGTCAAGTCAGTCTCTGAGCAATGTCCCGAAGAACGATGAATTGTTGCCGATAATAGCTCAATATTGTTGCTGCGATAAGGGTAAAGTCATCGTCATCAGATAGAAGTTACTGAATCTGATATTTTCGAGTACTTTGATAAAAATTGGTGACTGGCAGGTGATCGCGTCCAGCCAGCCACCATCATTGCTCCAGATAACCGCAGTAGACTGATTGCCCAAAAAAGCAAAAACTTGAGTGGTTCGAAATTTTCCGGCAGGTCACACCTGTCAAGGGTATCAAGCTTGATCAGTGCTCTCTACTTTTCTGGAACGGTGAGAGCGCCCATTTTATTGTAGTGTACGTGGGGGTCGCTTAGATTTTGGTTCTTGAATGCTAGATTTAAAAATCTCATATTCTTCTTTGCTCTTGAATATACAGCAATTCCTTTGATCTGCTCTTGATTCTTTAATTTTAGTCCAAAATTTATCGCGTTCTTTAATATTTGGTACATATCCTTCAAAAATACTTCTTCTTTGTCCATTCTCGTCCATTTTCACACATCCAGAAGCGATATAAACGCCTTCTTCAACGGAAAATGCATAACTTTTTGATAGTTTATTGCAAATAATCATGTTTCCCTATCCTGTTTTGCTCTTGTTGATATTGTTCAGTTCCGTGAATTTGCAGAAAATGTTCGCTTATGGAACAATTTTGAATATTAGTCTTTGGTTTTATTTTGTTACGCACTTGAAGGCCTGTTAATCAAATTAATACAGTCATATATTACTTCTTTGAGAGTCCGAAGGAATCCTCACAGAAGCACTTTTGTGGAGATCATTTTTTCCTGCCAACAAAGGAGTGGTCATGCACGATCAAAGTTACTGCTCATCCGAAACAATCAAACTAGCTAAAGCCTTAATACAAGTGCAACGTGTCTTGCAACCTGCAACTAAGGATCGGCTGAACCCTTTCACACATTCTAACTACGCCACCCTCAACAGCGTCATGGATTCCTGCCGTGAAGCGCTGCTTACCAACGGTATCTGGCTTACCCAGTACCCGGTACCCGCCGAGCCTGGGCATCTGGGCTTGGTCACAAAGCTGGTCCACGCCGAATCCGGGCAGTGGCAGTCCTCGCACGCGGTTGTCCCCTTGCCGAAGAACGACCCCCAGGGCCTTGGCATCGCCATGACCTACATTCGGCGCTACTCAATCTCCGCCATGCTCGGCATCGTGACCGAGGACGACACCGACGGGAACTTGCCCAAGGACTCCGGCAAGGGTGGGCAGCGCCAGAAAAGGAATCCCGCCATGCAGGACTCTGCACCTTCTCCGCATCCTTCCGGTCGATCACAGCCAACCCAACTCCCGAAACTCGACGGCATCACCTACCAGGAGATCACCGCCACAGACGGGCAGGTGTGCATCGTGGCCACCGGCAATACCCAGGCCAAGAAGGATCTCCTGGCCGGCGCCGGGTTCAAATGGAATCCTCAACGGAAAATGTGGTGGAAATATGCGCAAGCATCATGAAATTCAATATACAAAAAACAAGCGAAGGCTGCTCCACTCGGGCGGCCTTCGTCATTTTGGAGGGTAGCATGAACGATCCCGCCCAAGCTCAAGTGGACAGGTCCCACGGTCTCATGGCGCTTCTGGCCAAGGGGCTTATCGAATCCTCGGCGCAAAGAACCGCGTCTTCACTGGGTGACCGGAGCCGGTATATCGGCATGTCGGACATAGGTCGCGCCCTAGAGTGCCCTCGTGCAGCCGTGGGTCGCAAGCTCTTCGGGCATGGCGACGACCTTCACCAACACGACCTTGCGGCTGTGCTGGCCAGGCAACTGCGCCTGCAACGCGGCCATTGGTTCGAGGCTGGTATTACCCAAGTCTTCAGGCAGCAACGACTGCCCGTTATTGAGCAACTCGAAATCGTGACGAGCCACCAAGGGGTGCCGATTCGAGCGCACTTGGACTTCGTATTCGCAAGCGAAGTAGGGCAACCCACGGTGCGGATTCTTGAGCTGAAAAGCTGCGAGCAAATCCCACCAACGCTGTATTCTTCGTACGAAACGCAGGTCTACGGTCAGGTCGGGCTGTTGCATGCGCTTTGGGGCCAGCCGGCATTCGGCGTCCATGTTGAAGATAGTCACGGGAAGGCCGGGCTCACGTTTCCGCAGATTTGCAGGGCGAAGCTTGGCATCGAAATGCCCGCCCATCCTTCTACGGTCGACATCGAGGCCTGGGTGCTCTGCCTCTCCATGTCGGATGCCAATGCGTTTGGGCCATACCTGCCGGATGACACCATGCTGGGCCTCTGCCTCAAGGCAGCAGAGGACCTCTGGAACGACGTCGAAGCATCCAGGGATAAGGGCGCTGACCTCGACGACCTGCCCACGGCCCAGGGGTTTCATCCCCTGTGCTCGTGGTGCGAATTCAACGCCGATTGCCCGAAATTTGATGGGCTCGATCAGCCGCAGTGGAGCGATACGCTGGACCTGCTCAAAGATTTGAAGGCCAGACAGGGCGAGTTTGAAGTCGAGATATCGGAAATCGAGGAGGGACTCAGGACCGCTTATGCCTTGAGCGATGTCGGCGGATCCTGGATCAATGCAGGCAGCCATCGCTTCCGGGTCTCGGCGCAAAATGGCAGGCGCACCCTGAACAAGGAGCAATTGCGCTTGGAACTCTCGACTGTCCTTGGTGAGGAGAAGGCGGACGCGATTATCGCCAGGTGCGAGTGGGAGGGAAAGCCCTTTGACCGGCTGACCATCAGCAGGATTAACAAGCGATCGTAGTTCAGAAAATTATCAGCCAAGAAATCCCGGCTACCTGTAACAGGGCGGCCGGGATGTCTATTTTATGGAGCAGAAAATGACCAACACCATTCACGACGAACTTGAAAAACTCCAGGCCGTGGAACTGGACGCAGGGACAGTTTTCAGCGGCAGCCCGTCGGGCAGGATCATCCGGGGCTATGCCAGCTCCTGCAGCTATACACCGACCCCGGATCCTGGCTACATTTTCCACGAGACGAGCCGAGATATCGCAGTTTGGCTGATGAACATTTCCGACCCGCTGTATATCTTCGGTCCCACAGGTAGTGGGAAAACGAGCGCCCTCAAGCAGCTGGCCTCCAGGCTTAACTATCCCGTCTTCGAGGTCACTGGGCACAGCCGCCTGGAGTTCCCCGACCTGGTGGGGCACCTGTCGGTTCGCAACGGCAACATGGAATTCGAATACGGCCCTCTGGCCTTGGCCATGAAATTTGGCGGGTTGTTTCTTCTCAATGAGATCGACCTGCTCGAACCGGCTACGGCCACGGGCCTCAACGGCGTTCTCGATGGTGAGGCGCTGTGCATCGCGGAGAATGGCGGTGAACTCATCATCCCTCACCCAATGTTCCGTTTCGCAGCCACGGCCAATACCAACGGAGGATCCGACGAGACGGGCCTGTATCAGGGAACCCTTCGGCAGAACCTCGCCTTTCTCGATCGCTTCTGGCTGTGCGAGATGGGGTATCCTGCTCGCGACGCCGAGGAGAAGCTCTTGGGCGGATGCTGTCCGAAACTTCCCGAGACCATCCGCAAGAAAATGGTCGAATACGCCAACGAGGTCCGTCGGCTTTTCATGGGCGAGGCCGGTGTCGGAATCGCCAACAGCATCGAGGTCACATTCTCGACTCGGACCCTTCTGCGCTGGGCTGATCTGACCGTGCGATTCCAGCCATTATCCCGGCAAGGAGTGCAGCCGGTGACATACGCTCTGGACCGCGCCCTGGGCTTTCGAGCCACCAGGGAAACCAGGGCCATGCTCCATGAACTCGCCCAGCGCGTCTTCCCGCAGTCCATGGGGGAGTAGAAAGGAGTGCTGCTGCTGAAACACAAAAAGATGCGCCCACTCCCGACGACCTGACCAAAGTGCGCCAAGCCATGACCTCGGTCCTTCAGGCCATGGTTGCCAACCCCTCCTACCTGACAACCTGCGCCCATCCTCCATCCGTTCTCCTGGAAAAACCCACGCCACATGGTGGCAAGTTCTGGAAAGCCGTGACGCACCCAAACGACTTGGCCCTGCAGTGGGGACGACTCAACACCGCCGGTCAAGGCCGCGTCCTGGAACTGGCCAGATGCGCCAGGGGCAATCCGGTGCAGGAGATGATGGATAGGGCTCTGGCCAAGATCCATGAAGGATACCGGCTTTGCTGGGTCACATTTTGAAAATCAACATAACTAACCAAAGTGAGCATTTATATGAATAGAGCTCAATCGGATTTCCCTTTCCACCGGTCCATCGAACTGGCCAAGCAGGTTCCCGAGACTGGGTTTCGCTATCACTGGAAAGCCGAGGTCAACACCTTGGGGCTGACCATCCGCATGTGGGTGGGAGGTTTTGATAGCAAGCCATTTGAGACCTGCGTCACCCGGACCATCAAAAGCCGGGAGTGCAAGAACGAATGCCCCATCCAGGAGATGTGGCGTAGGGTGCTGGTCAAGATCGACCGGCAGGACTTCATCATCGTGAACGGAAATTAGGGCGCCACACCAGGCGCTCTTTTTATTTGAGGAGAAGAACATGAACACGCAAACCGACATCAAGGTCTTGGACAGCCTCCTGGCCCTGCACCTTGAGGTGAATATCTGGACGGCACGCAAGAAATTGAGCCCCGAGGACTTTGCCGGGGCCACGTTACCCCCCGAGGATCTGGCGTCCCTGGGCAGCAAGAGGGTCTGCGATCCGGAAGCCCTGCGGGTCTTCGGGACCTTGAAGGCCAGGGCCGTGAGCCTTCTGGACAGGCATGGTATCCGCTTCCTTGGCGGATGGGCCATCCCCGAGAGCCAGGCGGACGCCATCGTGACCGAGCTTGATCAGATCCTGCAGGACTTCAACGCTGCCAAGGAGGATTTCCTGTCGCGCTACGATGAATCCGTTCGGGACTGGATCGCTAAACACTCGGGCTGGGAGCAGATCATCGCCGATTCGACCGTCAGCGCTGACTATGTCCGAAGCCGAATGGGCTTCATCTGGCGGCTTTACCGCATCGTTCCCCCCAATGCGGCAGACCCGGTCATGAAAGGACTCAAGGACGAGGTCGCGAGCCTGGGTCAGACCCTGTTCGGCGAGGTTTCCAAGGCGGCCACGGAGGCCTGGCACAAATGTTTTGCCGGAAAGACCGAGATCACCCGTAAGGCTCTCTCGCCCCTGCGGACCATCCATCAGAAACTCTCGGGCCTGAGCTGCGTCGAGCCGAGGGTATCTCCGGTTGCGGACCTCATTCACACTGCGTTCGAACACTTGCCCAAACGCGGCAGGATCGAAGGTGCGAACCTGCTCATGCTTCAGGGCCTCGTCTCCCTGCTGCGGGACACGGACGCCCTCATCGAGCATGGACAGAAGATAATGGACGGAACGACTTCCAAGAACCTTCTGTCGCTTCTGGTCGAAGGGCAGGGGGAGATGCCGGAGTTGGATGTCCAGGAGGAAGTGGACATCCTGCCCACGGTGGACGATTTGCCGCCGATATTCCCGGACATTCCCATGCAACCGGTACTGCCCAACTGCGGGCTTTGGTAATGATGAACATATTCACCCGATCAGCCCTGGAGTCACAAGCTCCGGGGCTTTTCGCATTTGGAGGCACAGATGATCGACACACGGGCCGTAATGCGCTCGCTGCCCTTGGTGGCAAGCGTGCTCGGCAGAAAATACGGAGTGAAAGTCGAGATAGGAGGTACTGACGCCTATACGGACGGCACGGTCATCCGTCTGCCGTCCTTGCCGGGCGATGTACCGGAAACCCTTCTGGCCATGGCTCGCGGATACCTGGACCACGAGGCCGGACATGTTCGGGATACGGATTTCCAGGCCTTGAAGGACGCTTCGCTCATGCCGATCGAAAAACATGTGTGGAACACCTTGGAGGATTGGCGCGTTGAGCACAAACTCGCGTCCATATTCCCTGGATGCCGCCAGAACTTCGATTGGCTGATCTCGCATGTTTTCGGCACGGAGACGGAAGACGAGCCTGCCCAACCTGCGGCTATCATTCTTAACTGGCTCCTGCTCGAAATCCGGTCCTGGGATGTCCAGGCCCTGTCAAGCAAGCGGGACATTCTGGCTGGACAGTTGGACACGGTTTTTCCGGGGATAAGGCCGAAGATTGGACGCGTGCTCACCGTGGTTCGAACCAGATGCCGTTCGACCCAGGACGCCATAGACTTCGCCCGTGAAATTGTGCGTATTCTGGATCAGTACGCGAATTCAACCGAACAGCCAGTGTCGCCTAATCAGGACGAACCTGGGGACGCCAGGTTCGAACCGGATGCGCGGAACACCTTAGAGCGTTCTGAACGAAATGCCCCCGGAGCCCAAGATGAAAAAAGCGACCAGTCCGAATGGGGAGGGGAGGTGCAGGATGACGCCCCTGAGGGAGACGGCAGCCATGACGGCCGTGACAGCTCAGATGATGCCGACGCTTCAGGGGCTTTCCCAGGCAGAGAGGATCAGGACCAGGCAAAGGAGCATGTCCGTGATCTGGTCGGGGCAGGGGAGGACGTCCTCCCGCAAAGCCTCGGCGATATCCTGGCGGACACCCTGCAGGCCACGTCTCGGCAGTCCCAGGAAGGAGCCGTCACCGTGGCCATCCCCACGGAGAAAAGTGCAGCCCCCCTGACCGAGACGGATATCTTGGAGGCACGGATGGCGTCCATGGCGCTGCGGACTAGGATGCAAGGGCTTCTCCAAACCAAGATCCTGGCACGCGCTTCCAGCGGAAGAAGGGGTCGTCTGGATACCGGGCAGCTCCATCGTCTGGCAGTTTCGGATCCCAGGCTTTTCCGGGTCAAGGCCGAGCGAACCGGGATCGATACCACCGTGCACATCCTGCTCGACTGCTCCGGATCAATGGTTCGCAGGATCCGCTTGGCCTGTTGCTCCTGCTATGCCGTCGCCTCTGCCTTGGAAGCATCAAAGATCAACGTCGCCGTGACCGCGTTTCCCAGTTCGCAGTTGCAAAATGGCTCGTATTCAACCGTCGCCCCCGTCATCACGCACGGCCAGAAGGTGCACGCAAATCTGGACCTCGTCCCCGCAGGCGGCACGCCAATGGGGGAAGCCTTGTGGTGGGTCATGCAGGATATGTTGCCTTTGGGCGAGCTGCGAAAGCTCATTCTCGTCGTGACGGATGGGGAGCCGGATTCTCTGGAGTGCGCGACTCAGGCGATCGAGCAGGGATGCAAGGCGGGCTTCGAGATATACGGCATCGGGATCACCAGCCCCGGCATCAACGTGCTCCTGCCAGGGCGCAGCGCCGTGGTGAACTCCATGACGGAGCTAGCCCCAGCGATGTTTACTCTGCTGGAGGGCGCGATTCTTGGGTGCTGATACATCCAACCAGTCAACAACCGTGCGGGGGCCAATGGTCCCCCGTTTTGTTTCAACCAAAAAGGAGCCGATATGAAAGCAAGGAGATTACAAGGCCCGATCCTCGGACCGCCTGACAGGATCATCATTCGTTTGAGCCATGTTCGCCGCATTCGTTCTCTTGAGCACTACAAGGGAGGGAAATTCATATGAGTTGGGGACCAGCCATAGCTATCGCGATCGCTGTACTGGAAATTGTAAGGGAGACACTTGATGACTAATGAAATTATGCCCAGGGAGGACAGAATGGGAAAAATACTGAGTTTTATTGGCGGGTGCATCGCCGGAGTTGCCGGCGTGTTCGCGGTGGCGGTGATGTCGGAATTGTCAACATCTGAGGAAAGTAACGAAGACGCTCCTACGGGCGTTGCTCAGGATGAGGAGATTGACATCTTGTAACGGTTATGGAGGGAGGCGAACCTCCCTCCATAACCGTTCGTACGAGAAGGTTATGTTGGGGGGATAAAAAAATATCTATATATATTAATAATTTTTTCAACTAGTTACAAAAAAATAATCTCGTTTATTGCATTTTACGAGTAAAATTAGATGCTAAAACGAGATAAGAAATTAAATAATTAGATAAATAAAAAAAATATAAGGCAAAAAAATCATGTTACTAATTAAATGAGAAATATTTCTTCATAAAAATATTAGAAACGAAATAAATCAGTAAAAAAAGGGATAGCTCCCTTTCGGTCTGGCAGTTTAAAATATAACTAAAAAACTTAGTGTGTTACTATGATGCGAGGGATAGCGGCGAGTCCGGTTCAATTTTCTTAATTTGGCTGAGGCACTTCTTGTGTTGGTGGTGAGGAGTGAGTGTTGTCATGTCACGCTCCCTCCGCACTTTCATTTGTCCACGTTCGTGGTGCGTAAGATGTTTTTCCAAGTCCGAAGCTGGAATTCAATGATCCTGCGATCAGGATTTGTGGTTGATCAAAGTGGGTCAAAAAGGTAGGTCAAAATTCCGTAGGAAAAGTGTTTGTTTGAAAAATAGTATCGTGATTTCAGGCTATTGACTTTTATAGGGCACCGAGTCCCCCCTTCGACACCAGGAAAAGATAAGCCGCTGAAGTGAAAGCTTCAACGGCTTTTTCTTTGTGCGCCCGGCGGGGCACATTCACTTGGAGGTGCAAGTCCTCTACGCGCCCGACAGGGGGAAGCGTTAGCCGGACGGCAAGGGTGTCCACCACTCTGGCATGATTTCCGGCCGCCTGAACGGGCGTGACGGCTTCCTTGCCGCATCATCCGACCGCATTTCTCCCTCTCCCGACGGCGTCGCGGTGCTCGCGCGCCAAGTTCAGGAAGGCCCGCAGATAGTCGGTGTCCGCATCGGCCTCGCGGATGCCGAGGTGGATCTGCTTGTCGATTCCGTCCTTGCCCAGCCTGACCGGGACAACGGCAAACCTGTCGGCCCACTCCTCGATCAGCCAGCGCGGCATGGCCGACACTCCCCGTCCGCTGGCGACCATCTGCAGCAGGATGTCCGTGGTCTCGATCAGCTTGTGCTGCCTGGGACTGACTCCCGCCGGGGTCAGGAATCGGGTGAAGACGTCCAGCCGGTCAACGCTGACCGGATAGGTGATCAGGACCTCTCCGGCGAGCTGTTCCGGCCGGACGTGGTCCGCTTGGGACAGAGTGTGTCCCGCGCTTACCACCAGCACCTGTTCGTAGTCGAATACGGCCTCGTAAAGCAGACCCCGTACGTACAGCGGGTCGGGCGTGACCAGCAGGTCGATCTCGTATCCCGTCAGAGCTCCGATGCCGCCAAACTGAAACTTCTGCCTCACGTCCAGGTCCACGGCCGGCCAGGCCGCCAGGTACGACGCGGCGATCTTCAGCAGCCACTGGTAGCACGGATGACATTCCATGCCGATGCGCAGAGTGCCGCGTTCACCTTGGGCGAACTGCCTCAGGCGTTCCTCGGCTTGGGCGAACTGAGGCGCCAGGCGGTCGGCCAGATTCAGGAGGTATTCGCCGGCCTGGGTCGGGCGCAGGCTGCGTCCCTCACGATGCCAGATCTCCACCCCGAGCCGGTCCTCCAGCTTCCGGATGCTGTGGCTCAAGGCGGACTGCGTGAGGTTCAGGGCTGAGGCCGCCGCGGTCAGCGAGCCGTGTCGCTGCACGGCCCTCAGGATTTCCAGGTGAATGCGTTCGATGCCTGCCATGCGGTTTCCTTATCTATGAATTCTGCTCATGCGATTCTGAAAAATTACCATTTTCATTCATGAATGCAAGCAGGTAATCACGGCGTCATCTTTGCAACTCAACAAGAGGATACCGTCATGGCATACACGCATAATCTGGGCTATCCGCGCGTTGGCGCCCGCCGGGAACTGAAGGCCGCGCTCGAAGCCCACTGGAAGGGGCAGTTGTCCGCATTCGACCTCGAGGAGGCCGCCCGCGAGATCCGCACCGCCAACTGGCGGCGGCAGTCCGGGCTCGATCTGGTTCCGGTGGGGGACTTTTCGCTCTATGATCAGGTTCTGGATATGAGCTTCGCCCTGGGCAACGTCCCCGAGCGGGCCGAAGCCTGTCAGGGGACCGTCCTGGACCGCTATTTCCGTGTGGCTCGCGGCCGCACCGCGGGTGACGCTGCGGGCGTGGCGGCAGGTGAGATGACAAAGTGGTTCGACACCAACTACCACTACATCGTCCCCGAGTTCACATCCGGGACGGAGTTCACCCTTCATCCGCAGCGCATCCTCGAACAGGTGGACGAGGCCCGGGACGCTGGCGTATCGGCCAAGCCGGTGCTCATCGGACCCATGACCTATCTGTGGCTTGGCAAGGAAAAGGACGGCTCCGACAAATGGGGCCTCCTGGACCGCCTGCTCCCGGTCTACGTCGAACTGCTCGGCCTTCTGGCCGGGCGCGGGGTGGGCTGGGTGCAGATGGATGAACCCGTGCTGGTCACCGATCTGGAGCCCCGTCAGCGCGACATGTTCGCCGGGGCCTACGCAGCCTTGTCGGGGCGCGGCGTCAGGCTGCTGCTGACCACGTTCTTCGGAGGCCTGGGTGAGAACCTCGATCTGGCCCTCGGCCTGCCGGTGGACGGCGTGCACGTGGATGCCGTGCGGGGCCGGGAAGAGTTGCCCGCCGTGGTGGACAGGCTGCCGAAGGGAAAAGTGCTGTCCGTGGGCATCATCGATGGCCGCAACATCTGGAAGACGGATCTGGCAGCCGCTCTTGATGTCCTCGAACCCCTGGACGCCCGCCTGGGGGACCGGCTCTGGATCGCCCCGTCGTGTTCTCTGCTGCACGTGCCCGTGGATCTCGACCTGGAAACGGACATGGACGGGGAGATCCGTTCGTGGCTGGCCTTTGCCGCGCAGAAACTCGACGAGCTGAGGCTGCTCGGCCGGGCCTTGGACAGGGGGCGTGCGGCCGTGGCCGGGGAACTCGCCGCCAACGCTAAGGCCTTGGCGGGACGCCGATCCTCGACCCGCGTGCACGACCCGATCGTAAAGGCGCGCCTCGACGCCATCGAGCCATCCTGGGGAAACCGCCGGTCGCCGTATCCCGTTCGCTCGGCCCTGCACAGACGGCGGTTCGGCCTTCCCCTGTATCCCACCACAACCATCGGTTCCTTTCCGCAGACTGCGGAAATCCGCACGGCGAGGAGGCAGTACCGGGCCGGCGAGCTGAAACGGGAAGCTTATGTCCAGGCCATGCAGGACCAGATAAGGCGCGTGGTCTCGGCGCAGGAGGATCTGGGCCTCGATGTCCTTGTGCATGGCGAGGCCGAGCGCAACGACATGGTCGAATACTTCGGCGAGCAACTACGGGGCTATGTCTTTAGCGGTTTCGGCTGGGTGCAGTCCTACGGTTCGCGTTGCGTCAAACCACCAATCATCTTCGGAGACATCTCCCGCCTTGGCCCGATGACCGTGGAGTGGATCACCTTTGCCCAGTCACTGACGGACAAGCCCATGAAAGGCATGCTGACCGGCCCGGTGACCATTCTGAACTGGTCCTTCGTGCGCGACGACCAGCCCCGTTCCCGGACCTGCCTGCAACTGGCCCTGGCCGTTCGTGATGAGGTGCTGGATCTGGAAAAGGCCGGCATCGGCATCATCCAGATCGACGAGGCGGCTCTGCGCGAGGGGCTGCCGTTGCGGACATCGCAGTGGCGGGAATACCTGGACTGGGCCGTGGGCGCGTACCGCATCGCGGCCAACGGAGTCAGGGACGAGACGCAGATACACACCCACATGTGCTATTCGGAATTCAACGACATCATCGCGGCCATCGCGGACATGGATGCCGACGTCATCACCATCGAGACCTCGCGTTCGGGCATGGAACTGCTCGATGTCTTCGACAGCTTCAGCTACCCCAACGAGATCGGGCCGGGCGTGTACGATATCCATTCACCCAACGTTCCGGAAGCGCAGGCCATGGTCGATTTGCTGCGTAAGGCAGCCCGGCACATCCCGCCGGAACGGCTGTGGGTCAACCCGGACTGCGGTCTGAAAACTCGTCAGTGGGGCGAGGTCCTCCCATCTCTCTCCGCAATGGTCGCCGCCGCGAAGACGATGCGGACCTCCACGGTCATCGACGTATAAAGGGCCTTCAGATCGGCGGCGACATATTTGCCCTGCTTTCGGTTCGCGAACTTGAGGCTGTGACGCGCCATGTGCACTAGGCAGCGTTGGACATCGGCATGTGGGAAGACCGCTGCAGTAGTATAAGGAAAGCCTTTGAGGACGTCTACGGAGACAACGAAGATGCCGTTCCATGCCGCGTCTCTTGATTTTCGTGACAACATGTCGCAAGAATCCCCGCACCACAATCGACACCCAAAATAAAACGAGGGTTACAGTAACATGCTGTAACCCTATTTTATTTTGTTCAGTCGGTTTGTTTGTCGGGGGGGGGACGCACCTAAAAGCGCCCAGGTGCTACAAAACCTAGTACGAAACCAAGGTGTCCCCGATGGCCATGTAAACCTCCCCAAAAGCAATTGCTGATGAGTTTTCATTTTTTTTGCTTGATTCTGCGGGGTCAAGAATGTAGGTCAAAAATTACGTAGTGTTTTTGTGCTTAAGTAGCTAAATTTAATTGATTTTGAAGAATTAGCTGCGACGCCTCCGCTAGTCCCCCCTTCGACACTAATTATAAAGCCGCTACAGATGTTTCTGTAGCGGCTTTTTCGATTTATGCAGTTTTTGGATTTTCAACATCTATCGAAGTATTTTGCTTTTCAATATTCGCAAATAAATTTCCTGCCACTTCAGCTGCTCGTTTTAGAGCGTCATCACGAAGATGTGCGTAGCGCTGTGTCATTTGCGGAGATTTGTGTGTCAATAGCTTTTGTAGTGTATAGATATCAACTTGACCAGAGCTGGCTAGCATTGAAGCATACACATGCCTGAGTCCATGCAAAGCTCGAAAATCTTCAGGAAGTCCGGCGCGGCGTTTTATCCGTGCTGTTTGATGTTTGACATCTTTTCTCAAGCCTCCATTTCGGCCTGGGAAGACGTATTCACTGCCTGTTCTGGGGTGGTCCAGAAACAGTTGTCTGGCCGCTTCGTTCATTGGGATCCGCTGGTCCTTTCCGCCTTTGGGATCGCGGATAAAAATGAAACCTTTATCGAAATCTAAATCAGACCATTTCAGCTTGAATATTTCTCCACGGCGCATGCCTGTGAAAAGGGCTGCTTTCATTATCCCTGCTGCTTGTATGTTCGTATCTTCAGCAATCGCTTTGAAAAGACGCTCCATTTCATCTGGTGTCAGATCTTCAGTCTTGTGATTATCTGGTTTTGGAAACTCAATGGTAAAGGGCAAGCGAGAGCATAAGTGCATTTTAACGCCAAAATTGATAATACGTCGAAACAATTCAAGTGTGTTTTTGACAGTCTGCGGACTCTTTGATTTGAGCATCATCACTCGAACCCTATCCACATCCAGTGGAGCAATTTCCTCGGGCTCCTTGTGACCGAAAGGAACTTCGAGATAGCGTATGAATCGGCTCTCGTCAGTCTTGATTCCTTTGAAATCAACTTTGCTTTTTTTGTACTCAGTCCACAGTTTGGAGAGCGTCCAGCGACTGTCGTCCGCCTCTTTCTCTGCCTTGATTTTGTTGCGCCGGGTTTTGTTCGAATCGGACTTTCCGTCTATGCGCTCGGCCCTTAAGCGGGCTGCCCTGGCTTCGGTCATGTCGTCACGGCCTTGGTAGCCAGCTTTCTCTTCGATCAGCTTTCCATCCCTGCGGTATACGATGTAATAGACTCGTTCCGGTTTTCCATCCGCGCCAGTGCCGATGACGAAATAGACGCCTGGATAGCGCGTTTTTTCGCGTTTTCGTGATGGCATTTTTCCTCCAAACCAAGGGCTGGTGGGCTTAAACCGAGGATCGTCTGCCCAACACTATGCCCAACATTCGAGGTGAAAATAGGTGAAAAATGAGAAAAGTCAATGAAAGTCGACTTTGCTTAACTATCTGAAAAATAATAAATAATGCAAAGTGATGCAAATAGGTGAAAATGGTAGGATTAGGTTTTGGGAACCGAGGGCCGCTGGTTCGAGTCCAGTCGCCCCGACCAGGAAAAACAAAGGCTTACAGGAAAATCACCTGTAGGCCTTTTTTTGCGCTCAGGCGATACAGTTTTTCCTATGCCGTTTGACATACGGAACCAAGCGAACTATGTACCCATTTTTCCAATAATATCAGCCTGTGAGCTTGTGCCGTCCTGACTCCGGGACGGTATATTTTAGGTGGTATTGTGGGGTTCTTGAGCCATTCTTACAGGAAAATCATTACGAGGCGTTCCAATTCTTTGCCAAAGATTGAGTACGCTTGAACCCTTCGGAATGATTGCATCGGAACTTGAGACCGTATGGGGAATCATATGCCGCAGAGTGTGTCTGAGAAGGCTTTTTTCACCAGTTTTCAGAAAGAAGTATGGATTTCTCAGCACTATTCCGGGCATGAAGACAATGCATGCATTTTGGCAAAATTTCGAATACTGCGGCGTATCGACAGGGATGTATTGCTGGAGGTCATACGTATTGCGCTGATGCATCACGTTTTGATGACGGGGAAGATGCATCTGGATGAAAAGGAACCGTTCTTTGCTTTGCACAGCTACGATGATGTCGATATCTCGTTTGTCGATCTGCCAGGCGGGAGCGACACCCAGGATGAGATCGAGCGTGAACACGACAGGTTTTTCGAGCAGTCGCTGGGGGAGCGCCCTGTACGCTTTCTTCTCATCCGTTCGGACGCAGAAAGTTTCTTCGCCCTGAAATGCACGCACATCGCCCTCGACGGGTTCGGGACCTTCTGTTTTGTCGGCTTCATCGCCGACATCTACACCAGCCTGATGCGCGGCGAGAACGTTCCCATTGACGAGCATCCAGTCTGGCTGGACGTGTACCGGGAGGATCGGGAGCATTTCGCCTCGGCCAAGTTCACGCGGGACATGGAATTCTGGAAACGCCATCTCGAGCGGATCCCGGAGAAGCGGATTTTCCGGGCCCGGCCGGGGCATGCGGATGTGCTCGGAAATTCCCGGCACAGGAAATTTCATCTCGGCGAGGAAACGAGCCGGATCATCGACCGCGTCATCCTCCGCCACGGCATCAGCCCCAACATCTATTTCACGGCCCTGCATGCCCTGATCGTCGCCTTCATGTGCGACGAGAAGCAGTTCGTCATCCTCAACCCCGTCGCCTTCGGCGAGCGCAAGGTGCTGCACAGGCGGCAGGGGTATCAGGTGGCGATGCCGCCCGTGCTGATCGACCTGAACGAGCACGGTAGCATCGCCGGTCTCTTCGAGGACATTTCCGCCCAGGGGCGGTCGTTCTACCGCCATATCCGCACCCCGCACCAGGTCGCCATGCGCGAGCTCCCGCACAAGAACTTCTCGTGCCTGGGCGACATGTTCGTAAACTTCATCCCCGGCATGCCGAGCGGGTCGCCCGAGTTTCCCATCAAGACCGCCGAACAGGTCCACGGCAGGCATGAGGATCTCGTCCTGGGCATGATGGTGCTGCGTGAAGCGGAGACGGATACGTTCTCCCTGACCGTGCGCAGCAGTTGCAACCATCTGAGCGAGCAGGATGTAGAGCGCTACGTACGCAGGGTGGAGCACCTTTCCCGGCAGTTGGACGCAGGTGCGGATCTGGCGGACCTGTCCATGCTGCTCGACGAGGAGGAGCGCGAGCTGCGCGTTTGGCAGAACGGGCCGCGCAGGGAATACCCGCTGTCGTCGATCCCGGACCTGTTCGACGCCGTTGCCGGGAGGTACCGGGATCGGCCAGCGGTCAGGGACGAGGCGGGGGAAGAATTGTCCTACGCGACGCTCGGGGAGCGCTCCCTGCGGTGCGCGAAGTGGCTTCTGGACAAGGACGTCCGCCGCGGGGACCGCGTCGCCGTGCACGCCCGGCGGGTGCGTTGCCTGCCGGAGATCATCCTGGGGATCATGCGCATCGGGGCTGTCTATCTCCCGCTGGACCCGGCCTCCCCCCCGGAGCGCCTGCGCCTCATCTTGGACGACGCCGAACCCTCCCTGGTCATGGATGCCGCCCGGCCGGAACACGAAAACGCGGCCCCCGCGGAGGTGAGGGAGACAATCGATCCCGCGGAAGGCGCCTACCTGATCTACACGTCCGGTTCCACGGGCAGGCCGAAGGGCGTTCTCGTGCCCCACCGTGGTTTCACGAACATGATCCAGGGCCAGATAGAGATCTTCGGCGTGCGTCCCGAGGATCGTGTGCTGCAGTTCGCCTCTCCGGCCTTCGACGCGTCGCTGTCCGAAACATTCATGGCCCTTCTGGCCGGGGCGAGCCTGTATCCCGTCGGCGAAACCCTGCGCAGCGAACCCTGGAATCTGCAGGCGTACATGGCCGGCAACGCCGTTTCGGTCGCGACGCTGCCCCCTTCCTACCTGCACCTCCTGGACCGCGACGGGTACTGCCCGCGGGTGCTCATCACGGCGGGGGAGGCCCCCATCTCCCGGGACGCCCTGCATCTCGCCCGACGCTGCGCATATTTCAACGCCTACGGGCCGACCGAGACGAGCGTCTGCGCCACCATCAAACGGGTGCTGCCCGATTCGTCCCAGCCCATCGGCTGCGGCCGTCCGATCCCCAACGTCCGGGCTCATGTCCTCGATTCCGGGCGCAGGCCCCTGCCGGCCGGCATGGTGGGGGAGCTGCATGTCGGCGGGGCCGGCCTGGCCCTCGGCTACCACGGCAACGCCGAGATGACGGCCCGGCGCTTCTTTCCGCTCTCCAGCGCCGGCGGCGAGATGGTCTACGCCACCGGCGATCTCGCCTCCTGGTCCGAAGACGGCGATCTCATGCTGGTCGGGCGGACCGACGATCAGGTCAAGGTCAGGGGCAACCGCGTCGAACTCGGGGAGGTGACCGCGCTGCTCGAAACGTGCGACGCCGTCAGCCAGGCCTTTGTCCTGGCCAGCCGGGACGCCGCGGACCAGACCACGCTCGCCGCCTTTCTGGTGCTGCGACCCGGAGGCGCCATCGACTCCGTCGTGCGCTGGAGCAAGGACAACCTGCCCGGGTACATGATTCCCTCCTTCTGGCATGAGCTCGGCGCCATGCCGGTGACCGTGACCGGCAAGATCGACCGCGAGGCCCTGCGGGCCATCGTCGGCAGGGCCGAGGCCGCGTCCTCGGGCGGGGCGGACCTGGATCCCCGGCTGTTGAGGATTTTCGAACGGACTCTCGGCTACGCCTACGATCCGCAGCGGGATTTCTTCGCCCAGGGCGGGGACAGCCTGAAGGCCATGGCCCTTCTGCACGAGATCCGGGCCGCGTATTCGGTGGACGTGGCGTTCCGGGAATTCGTGCGCTGCGAATCGCTCCACGACGTGGCGAAGCTGTTGCGGGAGAAGCGTCCTGCGGCCGAGGCGGCGTTTTGCGACCAGGCCCCCCTGAACCGCAACCAGTTCCAGCTGTGGGCCTATCAGCAGGCCAACGACGGTTCCATCGACTACAACATGCCTCTGCTGATGAGGGTTAGCGGGGAGAGGGCGGCGGCGTTTGTCGACGCCCTGGCCGAGGCCATCGGCCGTCAGGAGCTTCTGGGCTGCACCGTGCAGGGCCCAATCGACGCCCCGTTTTTCCGTCGCGACCCCGACGTCGCCATCCCTGTCGGGCGCTCCGCCTTCCCGGATTTCGACTCGGCCCAGCGGCACATGCAGGAGTTGATCCACACGCCTTTCGACCTGCGCGCGCAATGCCCTGTGCGGCTGGAAATCGCCGAGGCGGGCGACGCTTTCGCGGTGCTGCTGCTCCTGCACCATATCGCCGGTGACGCGGACAGCATCGAACTTCTCCTGACGGGCGCCCTGCGCGGCATGCGCGGGGAACGGGGCGCCGCAGGGCGGCTGGCGACCCAGGCGGCGTTCTGTGCGCGCGAGGAGGCGTATCGGCGCTCGGCCGATTTCGCGGCGGACAAGGCCTTCTGGGACGCTGTCTTCGCGCCTCCGGCGGCGGTGCTGCATGCCTCGCCCAGGCGCAAGGGCGCCATGGTCGCCCTGGAGCTCACGCCCGCCATGACCGAGAGCCTTGAAGCGCTGGCCGGCCGGGCAGGCGCCTCGCTCCTGTCGTGTTTCGCGGCCCTGGTTGCGGCCTTTTTGCGGGACAGGTACGCCCGGCCGGAGCTCCTGGTCGGCGTCCCGGTGGGGCTGCGAGAAAGCGGCGAAGAGTTCGGCACCGTCGGTTTTTTTGTCAACACCGTCGCCCTGCGCCTGCGCGGGAGGGACCGGGACATGGTCGGGGCCGTGGAGGAAAGCGCCGCCCGGCTCAAGGAGGCCGTGGCGCACAGCCGGTACTGCGACGGCAGGGCGGTTGACGTCCTGGCGACCCACGCCCCTGTCCCCCGCGTCGAGGACGACGGGCTCTCCGTGGACATGCTGGCCCCGGAACTCAGGGCCAGCAAGCTGACGGCCAGTTTCACCCTGGAAACGGGGCCGCGCTGCCGGCTCGTGCTCGAGTACGACGCGCTGTTCATCGAGGACGGCGCCGCGTTGCTGGAGGATTTCCGGGGCTTTATCGAAACGGCCTGCGGCGGGAACGAGGTCCCGGACGGGACGCGGACGCTGGTTCGGGCCTGGACGGAGATGCTGGGCCGGGCGCCGGGAGGGGACAGCGACTTCTTCATGGACGGCGGCGATTCCATCAAGGCCATCCAGATGACCGGGATGCTCCATCGGCGGGGCGTCACGGCTCTCGGGGCCGCCGATTTCCTGCGCACGCCGCGGTTCGCGGACCTCTGCGCCCTGGTCGCGGCCGGGAACGCCCCCTTGCAGACCGTACGCTTTGCGCCAGTGGAGGGCGGGCAGCGCGTGCCGCTGCTGCCCCTGCAGGCCGACCTCCTGCGGAACCACCCGCGGCACTGGACACGCTTCTGCATGGCGCTGCCCCTGGAACTGGACGCGCGGGTGGACGAGGGCGCCCTGGAGGAATGGCTGCGCACGCTGCCGGACAGGCACGAGGCGCTGCGGCTCGCCTTCTTTGACGGCGCGGCCACGATGCTGTCGCAGCCCCAACGCCCCTGCCTGACGCGCTGCTCCGTCGACGCTGGCCTGCCGCCGGAAGAGGCGGTGCGCACGGTGGCGCGGGCCGTACTGGCCGGAATCGACCCCGAGCGCGGCGCGACGTTCGGGGCGGGGCTGGCGGAACACGGGGGCAGGCGCCTGCTGCTGCTGGCCGGGCACCATCTGGTCCTGGATGCCGTGTCCCTTGATCGCCTGCGGCAGGATCTGACAGCCTGCTGCCTGGGCGCCGGCCGTGCGGCGGAAACCCTCGGCATGGCGACCAGGGCCGTCGAGATGCACAGATTGACGGAGTTCGGCGATTTTCCCGGCCGGGAGGAGCGCGATTTCTGGGAAGCGGTGTGCAGTACGCCCGGAGCGCGCCTCGTGGGTGTGGCGACCGAAGGGCCGGACCTGGCTTCGGAGCGTGTTTTCCTGCAGCGCCGGGTGGACGAGCCGCATCGGGGCCGGTCGCGTACCGTGCTGAAGGAACTGCTGACGGCCCTGGCCATGGCCCTTCACGCCCAAGGTCAGCGGGAGCCGATCTTTGTGACCCTCGAAAGTCACGGACGCGACTCCCTTCTCCCCGGGGCCGACATGAGCCAGAGCGTGGGCTGGTTCACCGCCGTCTGTCCGCTGCTGCTGCGTCCCGTCGCCGCATGCGAGGACGCGGCCCTGGGCTACGACCCGGACGCACACTTCACGCCGGGCAGCTGTACGGCCTACGGGTATCTGCGCCAAGCGCATCCCGACGTGTTTCGTTACGATTCGCAGATCAGCTTCAATTATCTCGGGATGTTGAGTGTCACGGCGGACGCCGTATGCTGCGCACTCCCCGCCCTGGCCCTGCCGGGAGCGATTCCCGATCTGCTGCATCCCGAGTTCCGGCCGGACAATCCCCTCGATGTCATCGCCTTTGCCGACGAAGAGGGCGTCCTGCACCTCGGGGCGTATTTCAGCCCGGCCATCCTCGCCGGGGAGTGGGTGTCCGGGCTGTTGGAAGGCTGGGCCGACGTGCTGGCCGCGAGGGCGAAGAGGCGCCTGGGCGCGTCCGAGGACGTTCTGGCCATGGTCATGGAGAAAAGCGGCTGCCGCCGGGAAGACGTCGAACGCGTCACCGCTCCGGACGACTGCCACGAGCCCATGCTCTACCAGTATCTGGCCGGGGACGACGGCGTCTACACGCAGCAGGTCGCCTTTCATTTCCGGGGCCGGATCGACGATTTTCTGCTGCTTGGGGCCTGGAGGGGCGTGGTGGCCCGGCATGAAAGCCTGCGCTCCCTCTTTCCCATGACCTTCGAGGGGGAATTCCACCGCCTTGTCTTGCGGCAGGCCAGGACCAGCACGGCGTTTCATGACTTTTCCCATCTGCCGCAGGCCCTTGGCGCCGAAAAAATGGACGCGCTCCTCGACGCGGCGAGGCGCGAGGGCTTCGACCCTCAGACCGGTCCGCTGCTGCGCGCCCAGCTTTTCCGCCTCGGCCCGGATACCTTCACCTTCAGTTGGTGTTGCCATCACCTGCTCATGGACGGCTGGTGCATCGGCATCCTGTTGCGGGAGATGTTCGCGCTGCACGACAGTCTTCGGGACGGGGTCTCGGCGGAACTGCCGCAACCGGCCGACCTGTCAGCCTACACCCGGTGGTTGTCGGCCTTCGACCGGCAGGATGCCAGGCGGTATTGGGCCGCGCTGCTGGCCGACGCGCCCGCGACCCGCATCTGCGGACAGGAGACTCCCGGAGTGGCGGGCGACCCGGCCACGGTGGAACTGGCTCTGGACCCGGCCTGTGCCATGGGCCTGCAGGCCGCGGCGCGCGCAGGCTCCGTGACCCTGTCGGTGCTGGTACAGGCTCTGTGGGCCGTTCTGCTCGGCGCGGAAAGCGGCGGGAGCCGCGATGTCGTCTACGGCATAGTCACCTCCGGTCGGCCGGCCGAGGTCGACGGCATGGACCGGGCCGTGGGGCTGTTCATCCGCACGCTGCCGCTACGGGTGCGCTGGGCCGAAGGGGATTGTCTGGGCGGGCTGCTGCGCGGCCTGAAGGAGCAGCACCTCCAGCAGCTGCGCCACGGGTATCTGCCCCTGGCGGACATCGGGCGGGACCTGTTCGATCACCTCATGGTCGTGGAGAACTACCCCGCGGACAATCTTTTCGACGCCGACCGGATGGAACTGCTGCGCGTCCAGGGGTTTGAGAAGATCCCTTACCCTCTCGGCATTTCCGTTATCCCCGGGGACACGTTGCGCGTGCGCTTCCTGTATGATCCGTCCCGCATGGACCATGGACGCGTGCGCGGCCTGGGCGAACGCCTCTTGGGGCTGGCGCGGGCCGTTGCGGCGGATGGGGCGGTGTCCTGCGCCGCGCTCGAAGCCCTGGCCGCCGGTGCCGGAGGGGTCGCGCCCCATGTGCGGCAAGCGCCTGCCGCCGCGACCAGCGGCGCGGCCCGGCCGTCGGGGGACTTTTCCGTCGGCGCGGCGGCGCCGGACGTGGAGGATGTCGTCAGGGACATTTACGAGTCCGTCCTGCAACGCCCGGTGCCGTCCGCGGATGCCGATTTCTTCCGGCTCGGCGGGCACAGCCTGCTGGCCATGCGTGTCCTGGCCCAAATAGGCAGGCGGCTTCACGTTCGTCTGACCATCGAGGACATCCTGACCCATTCCAGCGTACGGGCCCTGTCAATCCGAGTGCGCACAGCGGCCTCGTCCGCCGTGCGCATCGCCCGCGCGCCTCGCCGGGACCGCTACCCGCTGTCGGCAAGCCAGAAGCGCATCTGGTTTCTGCAGCGGCTGCACGAGGACAGCGGGGTATACCTGATACCATTTGCTGCCCGCCTGGGCGCCGACGTGGACCCGAATCTGCTGCAGGACGCCCTGGGATTGCTGGAAGCGCGGCATGACGCCCTGCGCCTGCGCGTCCTGGCCGACGAGCCGGAGCAGATGCTCGTCGAGCCGGGCGCCCTGCGGCTCGAACTCCACGACGGTCCCTTCGCTCCGGACGCCTTCGGCGCCATGCCCTTCGGTCCGGACCGTCCCCTGGTCCGCGCGGCCCTGTTCCGGGAGCCAGACGGCGGGCAGGTCCTGGCCATGTGCCTGCACCACATTGTGTTCGACGGCTGGTCCGCGGAAATCCTCCTGCGCGAGTTGAACCAGGCCTGCGCGGCCGTGCTGCGCGGGACCGCGCCTGTCTGGGATCCCCTCGACCTCGACTATGTGGACTATGTCCAATGGGAGCTGGCGCAGGAGCCCGCGGATCTCGAAGCGTTGCGTGCGCGTCTGCTGCCCCTGCCCGAGAGCCTGCGGCTGCCGCTCGATTTTCCCAGGCCCGCCGTGCAGAGTCTCGACGGGGCCGTGGTCGCCTTCTCCCTGGGCAGGGAGCGAAGCCAGGGCCTCAGACGGCGGGCCGCGGACATGGGTGCGACCCTCTTTCCGACGCTTCTGGCTCTGGTCCAGACCTTCGTGTACCGGCACACCGGGCAGAACGACATGATCGTCGGATGCCCCGCGGCCAACCGCGAGCTGGAGCAGGTGCAGAACATGGTCGGCCTGTTCGTCAACACTCTGGCCATTCGCACGACACTGGCCACGGAAATGGGGTTTGCAACTCTGGTCCGCGCCGCACAGGAGGCGTTCCAGGAATCGCTGGCCCACCAGAACTGTCCGTTCGAGAAGGTGCTGGATGCCCTGAAGCTGGAGCGCAACCCCTCCCGCAACCCGCTTTTCGACGTTTTCGTGGCACTGGAGGACGCGAGCTGGGCCGATTACGACCAGCTTCCGCTGCGCCTTGAGCCCCTGTCCATGCAGCACGCGGGCAGCAAATTCGATCTGAGCTTCTATTTCCGCGAAGGGCGTGACGGCGACATGTCCGTGCACATCGAATACTGCGCGGCCCTGTTCCGCGAAGAGACGATCCTGCTGATGCGCGAGCGGCTATGCGTGCTCGTTGACGACGTGCTGCAGGGGGGGGACGTCCCTCTGTCCCGCTTGGCCATCCTGCCGGAACATGAACGGGCCGCCATCGACGCCTGCAACGACACGGCCGAGGAACTGGACATCGAGCGGGATATCGACGGCTGCTTCCGCGCGCAGGTGCGCCAAAGCAAAGCCGCCGTGGCGCTGCGCGACGCCGCTGGGGCGTCCTGCACCTACGGGGAGCTGGACGCCAGAGTGTCGCGCCTCGCGGCCCAGTTGCAGGCCGGCGGCCTTTCGCGGGGCGATTTCGCCGGAGTCTGCTTCGAGCGCTCCATGGACATGATCGTCGCCGTCTTCGCCGTGCTGCGCGTCGGTGCGACGTACGTGCCCCTGTCGCCGTCACTGCCACAGTCGCGGCTTGCTTCGATGCTCGAGGATCTCGGCGCGTGCGCCGTGGTCTGCGAGGCCAGGTTCGCCGACGTGTTCGCCGGACCGGGCCGGACCGTGTTGAGCCCAGACCCGTTCGCGGCCCATGGCGAATTCGTCCCGGTTCCCGTGGCTCCGGACTCCGTGGCTTACGTCATCTTCACTTCCGGCTCCACCGGCAAGCCCAAGGGCGTGCCCATCGAGCACCGCAGCCTGGTCAACCGCATCCTCTGGATGCAGTCCCGTTTTCCCATCGGTGAGGGCGACGTCATTCTGCAGAAGACGACCGTGTCCTTCGACGTCTCGGTCTGGGAGCTGTTCTGGTGGTCCTGGACCGGTGCGTCCCTGGCTCTGCCGGAACCGGGAGCGGAGCGGGATCCCGGCGGCATCGTCGCGGCCATCGAGACCAACCGCGTGACCGTGCTCCATTTCGTGCCGTCCATGCTGCGGACCTTCCTCGATCATCTCGAAGTCCGCCCCCGCGAGGTTCGCAGACTGAAAAGCCTGCGCTACGTGTTCACCAGCGGAGAGGCACTGACGAGTGACCTGGTCGCGCGCTTTCAGGCCCTGGTACCCTGCGAGCTGCACAACCTCTACGGCCCTACGGAGGCCGCCATCGACGTGACCTGGTTCCCCTGCCGGGGGTTTTCCGGGCATGCCGTGCCCATCGGGAGGCCAGTCAGCAACACCCGGATTCACGTGCTCGCCGCGGACCTGCAGACCGTGCCCCTGGGCGTGACCGGCGAACTGTACATCAGCGGTGTGCAGGTTTCTCCCGGATACCTGCGCCGTCCCGCCCTCACGGCCGCGGCCTTTCTCGACGACCCTTTCCACCCGGGCTGCCGCATGTACCGGACCGGCGACTTGGGGCGCAGGCTCCCCGACGGCAACATTGAGTACCTCGGAAGAAACGACGACCAGGTCAAGATTCGCGGTTTCCGCATCGAGCTCGGCGAGGTCGAAAGCGCCTTGGGCCGCTGTGCCGGCGTGTCGCAGGCCGTGGTGCGCGTCGGGGAGATCGGCGGGCAGTCCGCGCTGGAGGCCTTCGTGCTCCCCCACGAGGGCGTGCGGCTGGCCTACGCGGACATCCGCCGCGAACTGGCTGGCCTGCTGCCTGAGTACATGTGGCCCGCGACCCTGGCAGTGGCGGAGGAGATCCCCTTGAGCCCGTCTGGCAAGGCAGACCGCAAGAGGGTGACCGGGCGCAGACTGGCGCCCTCCGGCCCGGACGGCGCGGGGGAGACCACGGCGTTGCAGGAGGAGGTCAGGGCCGTGTGGCGCGAGATTCTGCCAGAGCTGGAGACCGTCGACCTCGATCAGGGTTTTTTTGAAATCGGCGGCAACTCCCTGCTTCTGGTCAAGCTGCACACGGCTCTGGATGTACGGTGGCCGGGAGTTTTCAGCCTTGGCGGGCTGTTCGCGGAGAGTACCGTCCGGCAGCAGGCCGCACGCATCGGGGAACGGCCCGGGCCGCGACGTACGGTAGCGGTCCGAGGCGCGTCCGACGCCCCGGTCGCGGTCATCGGCATGGCCGTTCGCCTCGGCGACTACGAGGACCTGGACAGCTTTTGGGACGACCTGGCCCAGGGCCGCGACAAGAATGTGCCCCTGCCCACCGGGCGGCGTCAGGAAGTCCGGCAGATTTTCGAGGCTGTGGGCCTGCACTTCGACCCGTCACGGCTGCGCGAGGCCTCCTATCTGTCCGATGTCTCGTCCTTCGACCCCAGGCGGTTCGGCATGTCGCCGGGCGACGCGGCCATGCTTGACCCCAGGCAGCGCCTCTTCCTGCAGACGGCCCTGCAGGCCCTCGACGACGCCGGGTACGGTGGTGCGGCCCTGGAGGACGCGCCGGTCGGCGTGTTCGTCGGCGCAAGCCCCTACCGGCTGTTTCAGGACGCCGTGACGCGCGCGTTTCCGGAGCAGGCCGAACAGACGTATCTGCTGAACGTACCCTCCAATGTCGTGGCCAGGATTAGCTATCTCAAGAACTGGACAGGGCCGGGGGAAACCGTCGACACTGCCTGCTCCTCTGTCCTCAAGGCGGTCCATGACGCCTGCCGGAGCCTGCGCGCGGGCGATTGCGGCGTCGCCGTGGTCGGCGGGGCGCATATCATCGACCTGCCGGTCAGGACCGACGCGACCTTCGCCATAGAATCCGGCTCCGGACAGACCAAAACCTTCGACGCGCGGGCCGACGGCGTCGGGGCGGGCGAGGGGGCGGCCGTCTTCGTGCTCAAGCTTCTGGAACAGGCCGAGCGCGACCGCGACGCCATCCATGCAGTCATCGTCGGCAGCGCCGTCAATCAGGACGGCAAATCCTCCAGCATGGCCGCGCCCAACCCCAAAGCGCAGGCCGAGGTCATCGCCCTGGCGGCCGCCAGCGCCTCCATCGGCCTGGCCGACATCGACGTCTTCGAGGCGCACGGCACGGCCACCGTGCTCGGCGATCCGGTGGAGATCGAGGGTTTGACCCAGGCATTCGCCCGTTCCGGGGCATCCCCGGCCCGCAAGGCCCCCATCGGGTCCGTCAAGGGCAACATCGGGCACCTCGATGCGGCGGCCGGCGCCCTGGGGTTGGCCAAGGCCGTGATGTGCCTCAAGCGAGGCGAGGTCCCGCCGCAGCCCCATTTTCAGACGCCCAACCCGCATATCGATTTTGAAGCCGCACCGGTGCGGGTGCCCCGCGTCTTGGAGCCGCTGCCGCCTGGCGGCAGACCCTGGCATTGCGGAGTCAGTTCCTTCGGCCTGAGCGGCATCAACGTCCACGTCGTGCTCCGGGGGCATTCCGGCCAGGCGTTGCCGGGGGACGACGGGAGCTGGCACTGCGTGCCCCTGTCCGCGGGCAGCGAGGAGCAGTTGGCGGCCTACTGCCGCCGGGTCCGCGACATCGTGGCCCGGCATGAACATTGGCCCTTGCATGCCATCGCGGGCACGCTCACGGCCGGGCGCGAGCATCTCGACGTGCGGATCGCGGTCTGCGCCTCGTCCCGACAGGAACTGCTCGACGGCCTCGATGCCGGTCCGCGGCCCGAACGGGTCGGCCGCCCCCTCAGCGGAAGCGTGACAGGGGCCGGCTTCGCCACGCGGTCCGAAGCCGTCGCGGCCGCCGAGGAATTTCTGCGCGGGCGGTGCCTGCTGTGGCCCGCAGAGCGGCCCCTGCACAGGGTCCATCTGCCCGCGACGCCCTTCGAGCACAGCCCCATGTGGCCCAGATTCAGGTCCCGCTTCCTTTCCACTCCGGTGCCCACGCCCGGCGGCAGCGCGTTCGCGCTGGACATCGGCCGGGACGATTATTGGCCGGTGGCGGAGCATCTGCTTGGCGGCGTGCCGACCCTGGTCGGCATGGCTGTGATCGGCCTCATCGGCGAGGCCGCCGGGAACCCGGTGCCGGTCATCGAGCAACTCCGTTGGCTCAGGCCGGTCAGCCTGGCCGAAGGCGACCAGGCCTCGCTTCTCGTGGACCGCAGGGACGGCGTTCTGGCCGTGGAACTGCAGCACCGGCATCGGGGGACATGGCGGACGGCGGTGCGGGCGACGGTCAGGGGCGGGGACGCGGTTCCGGCCCGGCTGGACCTCGGCGCCATCCGCGAGGGCATGCGGCCCTTCGACGCCCCGGAGGGGAATACCCTCGTCGGCGTCAGCGGCAGATGGGATTGCCGCGAGACGCTCTGGGTGTCCGCCGCCGGCGACCGGTTGCTGTCGCGTCTGACCCTGCCCGGGGAGTTCCGGGCCGACGCGCATTCCTTCCCCTGGCACCCGGCCCTGCTCGACCTGGCCGCGAGCCTGGCCCTGCACGGCTCGCCCGGCTTCGTTCCGGCCCGTTGCGGCCGGGTCAGGCTGTTTAGGCCTCTGCCCGCGACGGTCTTCGCCCATGTCGTCGTCACGGACAGAAACGCCTCCCTGATCACGGCCGACTGTACGGTCACGGACCAAGCGGGCCAGGTGCTGCTCGACATGGCCGATATGGTCTTCGCGTCCGTGCAGCCCGCGGCCGCGGAGCCGGAGTTATACGGGTTGCGCTGGAGACCGGCCGCGCCTGCCGGGCGGGAATCCGGCCCGGCGCGGCCGGAAAGGGTCATGCTGCTCGGCCGCCTGGACGGCCCGCTGTTCGAGGCCCTCGCCGACCTGGCCGGCGTGCGCACAGCCCTACCCGAAGAGGCGCAGCGCCGGAGCGTGGCCGCCGACATTGCGGGGGGTGGAGTCTCGCACCTGGTGTATCTGCCGTCCCCGGAGCCCCGGCACTGGGACTTCGCCGGCCTGATGCGGGAGGTGTGCCGGATCGGACTGGGTGCTCCCCTGCATGTCACCGTGCTCGGCGGCGGTGCGGACGCCTCCCCTGACGCGTCAGACGGAAGGGCCCTCGATCACGGCATGCTCCTGTCCCTGCGCCACGAGGAGCCCCAGCTGACGGCCGCGCATGTCGAACTGGAGGCCGTCAACGCCGAATCGGTGCGCGTCTTCCGGGACGTGCTCGGCCGGGCCCACGGGTCCTGTCTGATCCGGGCCGACGGCAGACTCTGCCTGCCGGAACTCGAACGGCTCGCGGCCGACACCGTGCGCCGCCCCCCCGGACCGGGCTGCATCGTCGTCAGCGGCGGGCTCGGGGGCATGGCCCTGACGCTGGCGCGACGCATGGCGGACGAATGGGACGCCCGCGTCGTCCTTCTCCATCGCCGGGATCGGTCCGACGAGGGTGGGGAGTTCGCGGCCTACCGCTGCGACGTCACCGAGGCCGGACAGGTTCGGGACGTGCTGGCGGCCGTGCGGCGGGAGGTCGGGCCCATCGTCGGCGTAATCCATACCGCCGGTGTGGCCGGCGGCGGTTTTCTCGCGACCAGGGCGCGGACGGCCTACGAGGGCGTTCTCGCGCCCAAGGTTACGGGCACCTGGAATCTCCACGCGGCGACCCTGGAGGACAATCTGGACTTTTTCGTCATGGCCTCGTCGCGCTCGTCCCTGACCGGCGCTCCCGGCCAGACCGACTACACGGCCGCCAACGCCTACCTGAACGCGTTCGCCCTCCGTCGACGGGCCCTGGGCCTTCCCGCCCTGTCCATATGCTGGAACGCCTGGGCGCAGGTGGGCATGGCGGCGCGCCTGCAGGCGGACGGCGGAGGTTCAAAGCTTCTTCCGGAGCAGGCCTTCGGCGTCCTGTGCCGGGCGCTGAATTGCGGCGAGGCCGTCGTGGCCGTGGCCATGTCGGACGAGGACGTCGGCGGCCATAAGCTTGGCGAGGTGCGGGAGGATCGTCCGTCAGGGCCGGCAGAGCCTGCGCAGGTCGGCGCGGAGGCGCCGGGCGAGGCGGAAATCCTGGAGATCTTCCGCGATTGCCTCGGGTACGAGGAACAGGTCACGGGCGAAGATGATTTTTTCGAGTTCGGCGGCGACTCCATTTCAGGCACGCGCATCGTCTCGCGCGTCAAGGAGGCGTTCGGAGTCCAGGTCAGCGTCATGGATCTGCTCGAGAGCCAGACCATCGGGGAGTTCGTGGGCATCGTCCTGGAAAAGGCTGCGGCGAGGCAGGCCGCAGTTCCGGACATCGCCCCGGCTCCGGCGCGCGAAACATATCCCGTCGGTCGCGAGCAGTTGTCCATCCTCTATGCCCAACTCCTCGGGGGGGGGCATACCGGCTTCAACCTGCCGGCCTTCCTGAAGCTCCCACGCGATGTCGACAGGAGACGGCTGGAGGAGGCCGTGGGCGAGCTGATCCGGCGTCACGAGGTGCTGCGCACGACATTTTGCGATTTCGACCGGGAGCGGCCGAGCATGATCGTCCATCCGTTCACGGGCTTCGAATTGCAGGAGATCCGGCTTGACGACATCGAGCGTAGGAACGAGCTGATCAAACCCTTCGACCTCCGGCAGGGAGATCTCTTCAGGGTCGCCCTGCTGAACGTGCGGGATGAGGAGTTCGTCCTGTTCTTCGACATCCACCACGCCCTGGCCGACGGCAGGACCATCTCGCTGCTGAACGCGGACCTGTTCGCCCTGTATCACCGTCAGTCCCTGCCGCCCGTCCGTCTGCAGCAGAAGGACATCGCCTGGCATCAGTTCACCCATCCCAACGGTGCCGACAAGGCATACTGGCTGGGCCTGTTCCAGGGCGAACTGCCCAGGACCGACCTGCCGTCGGACTTCCCCCGACCGCCGGTGCACACCAACCGCGGCGGCATGCACGAGTTCGAACTGTCCTCCGGGCTCGTGGCGGGCATGAAGGACCTGGCCCGCAGGGAGGGGGTGACCAACTACCAGATCGTGCTCTCGGCCTGGAGCATCCTGGTGCACGCCTATACGGGAGAGGCGGATTTCGTCATCGCCGTCACCGTCGACGGCCGCGGACAGCACCTCGCCACGGCGGGCATGCTCGCGTCCCTGATTCCCTTGCGGCTACGCGTCAGCGGCGCGAAACCTCTCGGGGACATCCTCAAGGACAACCGGATGGTCAGTAACGAGGCCTTCCGGCACACCTCGTACATCCTCAACAACCTGCTCACGGATTTGCATCCTCCCGTCAGTCCGGACAGGACGCTGCTGTCGGAGATCATTCTGTCGTACATGAACTTCGAGTTCGGGGCGGGAAAGCAGGGGCTCTTCGAAACCATGCGCTTCGTGAACCCGGCCAGCAAGGCGGATCTGTCCATTTTCGGCAGCGACACCGGAGACCGCATCAGCTTCGCCCTGGAGTACTACGCCGACCTGTTTCTTCCGGACAGCGTCGCCAGCATGGCGGAGGATTTCACTCGCATCCTCGATCTGATGGTCCGGGGCGACACGGCCAGACCCGTGGCCTTCGGGCGCATGCCCGCCCACCCGCCGCGGCGGGAACGCGCCGGCAGGAAGCTGCCGGACGCCTTGAGCAGGGGCGTCGGCGATTTCGCCTCCGTAAGCGGCGCCACGGTGTCCGCCGTCATGCTGGCCGCGTTCGCGGCGCTGCTCTGTCGGGTCCGGGCCAGGAGCGAAACGGTCGTCGACCTCGATCCTGAAACCACGGCCCACTTTCACGTGGACGCCGACACGGAGTTCGACGACCTGCTCGCCCAAGCCGTGGCGGGCATGGCCGGAAACGGCGCCGCCGCGGCGCCCGGTCCGGCGGACAGCCGGCGCATCGCGTTCGCGTACGGCACGGGTTCTGACGGGCAGGACGGCGGCGCCGGAAACGGAGACTGTCACGATCTGGTCTGCCGCGTGTTCGACCGCCCCGAGGGCATCGAACTGCGTTTCGACCATGATCCGGCCTTCCTCACGCCGACCACGGCGGAGAAGTGGCTGGGCTATTTTGAACGGATTCTGCAAGGCCTGATGCAAGGAAGTGCCCAGTGAGGATATTCGATTTCCAGCTCGACGAACCACAGGACGATAACGGCCGGGAGAAGGCGCAATCCTTCGAGGAACTGTTCGCCGGCATCGTGCGCAGGTATCCAGACCGCGCCGCGGTGCAGGACGAGGAGAGATCCATCAGCTTTTCGGAGCTTGACGCCCTCTCGTCCGCCATCGCGGGTTTCATTTTAGAACGGGGGTACGGCGACGAGGCCGTGGTCGGCGTGCTCTGCGCGCGGGGATGCATGGTCCTTGCCGCCGGGATAGGCGCCATGCGGGCCGGGGCGGTCTATCTGCCCGTGGAGCGCGAGATCCCCAGGGCGAGGCAGGAGATCATGCTCCAGCCGGCCAGGCTGATCATCACCGACAGCGGCTGCCTGCGCGAGGCCGAGTACCTGCGCTACAGAATCCCCGGCATCGCCCACATTCTCTGTCTGGACGCGCCCGAGTTCGAGGGGGCGGTGGAGAAGTCCACGGAGTTGAGCAGCGTCGCGTTCTGGGAGCGCGTGGCCGAAGGGGGCGGCGATCAGGCCTGGAAGAGTGCTTTCGACGGCCGGGACCTGCCCGCCGAAGCGCTGGCGGCGATGGCGTCGAACATTCTCGAAAAAACCGGGCTGGCCGGACGGTCGACCAGAAAGGTGCTCGATATCGGCAGCGGGTCGGGAGTCGTCGCCCGGGCGCTGCAGGCCGCGTCCCGTCACTATGCGGCCGTGGACCTGGCGAGAAACGAGCTGGAACGGGTCGAGCGGTTGGCCGGGGTCGATGCGGTCAAGGTGCACCAGATGGAGGCCATCGACATCTGCTTCCTGGCCGACGATGGGTTCGACCTGATCTCGATACACGGTGTGGTGGAGTGCTTTCCGGGGTACAACTACCTTCGTCGCGTCCTGGACCATGCCGTGTCCAAGCTCGCGGACGACGGGGTTCTGTTCGTGGGGGCGGTCCCGGACCTGGCGGGGCGCGACGGCTTCAGGGACGCCCTGCGGAGCTACGCCAGGGAAACGGACGACAACGCCGGCCTGATCCGTTTCGACGCCGAAGCGGAGCTGTTCGTGCCGCAGCGCTTCTTCGCCACGTGGGCCGCGGAAAGCCCCGTGCCCGTGGAGGTCCGTTTCTCGCGGCCCCGCGTGCCCGTCGCTGAACTGGCCGACTACCGCTATGACGTGGAGATCAGAAAGATCGCGTCCGCGCCACCCAGGCCTGCGCAAACCCGCTTCGGATCGAGCCATCTGCCGTCGCGGACGCGGCGGGACCTGCCCGTCTGCCGCCCAGAGCAGGCGGCCTACATCGTCTACACCAGCGGATCCACCGGCGTTCCCAAGGGCGTCGTGGTCGAGCATCGCCATCTGCTGCATATCCTGCGGGCCCTCGCTCCCTTTGCTTCGGGCTGCGGGCGGGCGGCGCTGGTGGCGCCCCTGACCTTCGACGCTTCGATTCAGCAACTGGCCGTATCCGTGGCGGTTGGCGGGACGCTGTACGTCCTGTCGGACGGCGAGCGGAAGAACCCCCGCAGTTTCTGCGCCAGCGTCCGCAGGCACGGCCTGGAACTGTGCGACATGACGCCCGCTTTCTTCAACGTGTTGGTGGAGCACCTGGTCGAACACAAGACCCCGTTGCCCATGAAGAAGATTCTGCTGGCCGGGGAGATCCTGCGGACGGACTCCGTGCGCAAGTTCTACTCGGTTCCCGGCAACGAGGACGTCGTTCTCTACAACGTGTACGGCCCTACGGAGTGCACCGTGGACTCGACGGCCTTCCGCATCGATTTTCACAACCATGCGGCTTTCGCGGCCTATCCCATCGGTGCACCTCTCGACGGGGTCAGCGTCACGATCCGGGACAGGAACGGACAGGTCGTGTCCGATGGAGAAAACGGAGAAATCTGGATAGTCGGCGACGGCGTCTCGCGCGGCTACCTCAATGCGGGGGGGGCTTCGGCCTTTGTCGAGGCCGAGGGGCGGCGCTGGTATCGGACCGGTGATTTCGGTTTTGTCCGCCACGGGCTGCTGTACTATCTCGGACGCGAGGATCAGCAGGTCAAGATACGAGGCAACCGCGTTGAAATCGGGGAAGTTGAGAACGCCATCGCGGGGTTTCCGGGAGTGCGGCAGGTGGCGGTAGTGGCCGAGACGTTCGACGCGCGGGAGGAGAAGAGCCTGGCCGCCTACGTGGTCGGCGGCGTCGATGCCGCGAGGCTGCGGGAGTACCTGGAGCAGAGGCTCCCGTCGTACTGCGTGCCGGGTTATTTTGTGCCGATGGTCGAGCTGCCTCTTTCCATCAACCGCAAGGTGGACAAGAAGGCGCTGCCATCGCCGCTGTCCGTGCAGCGCGTCGATTCCGGGCGGAAACCGTCGGGAGCGGTCGAGGAAAAGCTTGCGGACATCTGGCACAGGCTGCTCGGCGTCGAGTCCGTCGACGCCGACGCAGATTTCTTCGGTCTCGGCGGGCACAGCATCCTGGCCATCCGGCTCGCAGCCATGATCGAGAAGGAACTCGGTTTGCGTGTCTCCCTGACGGAGCTGTTCGCCCATCCGACCATCGCGCGGCTGGCGGAGCTCTTCGCCGGAAAGTCCAGGGGCGGCAGCGGCCCGGTGATCCGGCTGTGCCACTGTGAGGGCGGCAGGAACCTCTTTCTCTTTCACCCCGTTGGCGGGAGTGTGTTCTGCTATGGCGATCTGGCGCGCCATCTCGGGCATGCGTATACCGTGTATGCAGTGGAGGCGGCCGGGTTCAGCCCCGAGCGGACGACGCTGAACACGGAACTGCAGCGTGTCGAGGACCTGGCTGGCTATTATCTGCGGGAAATCCTCGAGACCGGGGTCGATGATATCATTTTCGGAGGATGGAGCTTCGGCGGGCTGCTGGCCTACGAGGCAGCCAGGCAGTACGGGAGGACGGGGCGCGCCGTCGGGCCCGTCATCGTGCTCGACACCGTGGCCGACAATCGCCGCGCGCGGCACGACGCCGGGCTGGACGAGGTCGGCCTGCTCAAATCCAGGCTTGATGGTGCCTTGTCCTTTGACGAGACAATGGTCCGGGCCCTGCCGAGGGAGGAACGTCTCAGGTTTCTCGTCGAATGCGGAGAGAGGAGCGGGCTGCTGCCGTTCGGCTTCAACTCGGTCCAGATGGCGAACCTGCTCCAGACGTACAGGGGCAACGCCATTGCCGCCGCCAGGTACGAGGCTCCGGTCAATCCGGACGGAAAGCTCCTGCTCGTACGCGCCACGGAGATCTCCGCCTATGCGAGCAACTTTGTCGATGACGTGTTCATGGGGTGGGGCAGATTTTTGGAGAGGGATAACATCACGCTCAAATGGACGGGGGGGACGCACGAAACCATGCTTTCCCCCGGATTGGCCGGCAACGTCGCACATCATATTCTGGAGTACCTTGAGCATGTCTGATGCACGAAGAAGGGGATTTCTGCAGTTGGTTCTGCTTGCCGCTCTGCTGGTTGCGGAGGTCGCCCATGCCGGAGGCGGGGCGGAAAGAGTCCGCGAGGTCGTGACGCGCCTGGGCTCGGCGGTCATGGCCGAATGCGGCCTGCCGGGGATGTCGGTGGCGGTGCTGAAGAAAGGGGCTGACGATCCCGTCAGCGTGGCGTTCGGTACTGCGTGCGTGGAAAACGGGGTGCCGATGACTCCGGCCCAGCGGATCAAGATCGGCTCCGTGACGAAAGTCTTCACCGCGGCGCTCGTCGGCAGGCTCGTGGAGCAGGGGCGGCTGGGGTACGAAACGACCATCGCCAGGTTCTTTCCGGAATTCCCTGATGGGAGGAACATCACGGTGCGTCACCTGCTGAACCACACCTCGGGCGTGGTCGACATGCTGAGCCTGCCCGAGGTCCGCACGAACCTGACCAGGGAATGGAGCGCCGAGGAACTCATCGGCATGGCCGGCGCACAGCCCCGCCTCTTCGCTCCGGGCACGAAGCAGCAGTATTCGAACACCGGTTATCTGATGCTGGCCGTGATCACCGAGATCGTGTCCGGCAAAACGTACGAGGAAGAAATCCGGGACATGTTTCATGACGGCCTGGGGATGGAATCCCTGTCCATCGGCCGGGACCGGACCATTGTTCCGCATCTCTCGTGCGGCTACAGCGCGTCGACCGACGGGACGCTGACGCTGCCCCTCATGGCCGGGCTCTCCATGGCCAAGGGAACGGGCAACCTGGTGGCCGCTCCCTCCGATGTGGTGCGTCTAGTCAATCTCGACCGTGTTCTCAAAAACAATGTTCTTGATTCGGCAGCCCTCACGCCGTTGCGTCTTGTCGGCGGCGAATCCGCCACGTTCAGGGGCCGGGAAGAAGGATGCCGGTATAGCGGCAGTTTCCTCGACGGGTGCACCCTGTTCATGTTCGACGATCCGGCGATCACGCTTGTCGGCAAACTGGGATCGTTTCCGGGTTTCGGAACCGCGTTTTTTTATGACAGGCAGTCTGGATTTGCAGTCGTAATCAGCGTGAATAACGAGCTGGCCATTTCAAAGGCGATTAAACTTGGCGCAGAAATCTTGTACGCGTTGCGAAATTAAGCTGTCGGTGTTGATTGGTGCGTCTATTATTCTCTGTTTTTGCTGGAGCGTGCGCGCCACTTCAGTGGAAGCGCGGCGGATATGTAGCATTTATGAACCATTTTTAGAGTAGAACCACAGTTGTGAATGGACGCGATATGCCAACGGATATTTCCTTCTAGACTTTCAGCGGTATGTTTTGATATACATGGAAAATTCAGGTGAGAGAGCGTGCTTTTCGTTCTCATGGATTCTCGATTCCGTTGCCGGGGGCGTCATTTTCGCATGCGTAGTCTGAACCTGCGGGCAGTCATTTTTCTTGTATTCCTTCTGTGCGGGGGAGGGGGGGCTTCGGTGGATAACGCCTGCGCTCTGGACGCTGGGGCTGCCGCTGTCGGGGGGGATGACGCTTTGCGTCCGGTCAGGAACATCGCCTACTTCGAGGCCGGCCCGTACTGGGAGTTTAACCTTCTGTTCGGGAAGGTCACCGAGTCCCTGAATCGGCTGCGCGTCCTGGACCGGGTGCGCTTTCCCGAGTCGCTGCACGTCAGCCCGGGTTGGGACGCGGACTCGTCCACGTACGCCGCCGAAGCGAGGCGGCTCATGTCCGACCCGTCCGTGGACCTGATCATCAGCATGGGCACCGTGGCGACCAAGGCTCTCCTGGAGGCGAACAACCTGAAGACGCCCATCGTGTCCATCGATGTGGCCGATCCGGTGGGGGCCGGAATCATCGACGCCGAAACGGGCAAGGGTGCTTTGAACCTGACGCTGCAGTACACGCCCGACAAGTGGCAGAAGGTTTTTGTCCTCTTTCACAAGGCGCTGCCGTTCAGCAGGCTGGGGATCATGTACCACGACTCCCCGGAGGGGCGTTCCTACTCCAATGTGAACGAGGCCCGTGAAGTGGCCCGGGACAGGGGATTCACGCTTGTCGAGTACGCGAAGCTGGACAAGGAGGAGAGCGTCGACTCCTGCGCCGCAGGCGTGCAGGACCTTGTCGACCGGGGGGTTGATGCCTTTTACATATCCGCATTGAACTGTTTTGACTGGACTACGGGGAATCCCCGGAGGATGTTCGAGGAACTGCACGCACGGGGCATCAAGACCCTCGCCCGCGACGGAACCGCCCAGGTCAGTCGGGGCGCCCTCATGGGGCTCTCCACCCTCGATTACGTTCCCCTCGGCGAGTACTATGCAGGCCGGATCGCGCGTCTGTTGGGGTTCATTCCTGAGGGTGAGCCCGTCGTGCAGGGGCCCTACAGTCCCAAGATCACCTTCAATCTGGACACCGCGAGCGCTTTGAAACTGGACGTCCCCCTTATCCTGCTGATCACGGCCGATGAAATTTTCGACTCCAGCCTGGCACCGGTCCGGAACGAAACTGGAGCCAGATAGGTTGCCGGAACATTTTCGGCCAAACATGCAACCAAAACCACATCGGAGTACCACGATGGCAACGAAGAATTCCGAAATGATGACGGAAGCAGAAGGACAGGACAGGCTCAATCTGGAGCCGATGCCCGAAGAGACCGCCGAGGCTGTGGCCGCGGCGCTGCCGAGCGAGTGCGAAATCGATGCGCTGATCCGCAAGCGCGTCTATGCGGCCATCGGGGTCGGGTTCGTACCGCTGCCGCTGGTCGATCTGGCCGGACTGACCGCTGTCCAGCTGGAAATGATCCATGCCCTGACCAAGGCCTACGGACTGGAGTTCAAAAAGGAGAGGGCGAAATCCATCCTTTCCTCCCTGGGCAGCGGCGTTGTTTCCGTTGCCGCAGTGCCGCTCTTCGCCTCCCTGTTCAAGAGCCTGCCGATCGTGGGCACCACGGCGGGCAGCGCGACCATCAGCATTGTCGGCGGCGCATCCACCTATGCCATGGGCAAGGTGTTCGACCGGCACTTCAGGAAGGGCGGCAATTTGCTGAATTTCGACGCGCAGGGCGCAAAGGCCTATTTCAAGACCAAGTTCGAGGAAGGCAAGGGCGTGGTCGCGAAGATGAAGCCCGGCAAGAAGGCTGACGCCGCCGAGCCGGCGACGGAATCCGGGGCCACGGCCTAGGTTCGTCGCTCAAGTCTGGTCGCTGCTGATTCTGCTCCAGGCGCGTGGGCCCACCCGGCTGACTCCGTTTCCGCCGGGGAGGCGCGTGCGCGGCGTGGATCCTCGTCTGAGGCATTGCCGTTCGGGACGGTCGGAGCCGGGTTGAGCCGGCTCCCGACCGTGGTATCGTATTTGTGTATCTGTGTCGGGGGGCGCCAGTTTCATTTCGCCATGCTGCAATTCACTCGCTCGCTTTTTTTCAACCTGCTCCGCACCGAAGCGGGTCCGGAAGGATCCCGGCTCGTGGGGGCGTGCCTCGCCGCCGGCGTGATGCAGGGCCTGGCCGTGTTCAGCGTGCTCCAGGGGCTGGAGCAGATGTTCGATGACGGCATCCGCTTTCACACGTTCCTGGCTTTTTTGCTCTGTCTCGGTTTTTTTTACTGCCTTTTCCGCTATGTGACGGAACGTGCGGCGATCATCGCCCTGCGCGGAGTCATGGGCTGGCGGATGCGCATTGCGACGAAGCTGCGGGCCGTCAGCCAGATCGAGTTCGCCAAGCTCGAAAAAGCGGTGGTGCAGTCCGCCCTGCTCGATGAACGCGAACTGGTGGTGGAAGCCTCGCGCATGCTCATGGCCTCTGCGGTCAACACGGTCATGATCGTGGTGGCTTTCGTCAAAATGTTCACCGTGTCCATAGTGGGGGCCTTGACCGTTGTCGCCTTCCTGGGCCTGGGGCTGTTCCTTTTCCTGCGTCTTGTGCGCGGGGTGTACGCGTTCATGGAGGCCGCGCGTCGGTCCGAGCTGGATTTCGCCGCGAGTCTGCGCGACCTGCAGGGCGGGTTGCGCCAGTTGAAGCAGCACAAGCCCAAGACCACGGACCTGTTCGCCGGGCAGATCATCCCTGGCCTGGATCGGGTCACGGAGTCGCGGGAGTCCACCGAGCGCGGCCACGGCAAGGGGATTTCCTTTTTCGCGGTCTTCAACCTGCTGATCTTGGGCATGGTCCTCTTTCTCATGCCGGGATTCCTGGATATCGACGCCAGTACCACCTCCACCCTGCTGATCCTCAGCATGTTCTGCCTGACGCCGATGATCAGCCTGGTGAGCTTTGTGCCCATGCTGGCCAAGGTGGAGATGAGCCTGCGTGAACTGCAATGCTTCGAGGTCCGTTTGGACGAGATCATGGAGCCGTGCGAACAGGAAGGGGTGAATTCCCGCTGGCAGCACCCCGATCCGAAGACGCCCGTCTTCGAGTCGCTCAGCATTCGCGACGTGCGGTTTGATTATTTCGATCGTCAGGGGACGCGCCAATTTGGGGTGGCCGTGGAGGACTTCTCGCTCAACCGCGGTGAAATCGTCTTCATACGCGGGGGGAACGGCTCCGGGAAATCCACGTTCATGAACATGGTCGCCGGTCTGTACCCTGCGCAGGGCGGAGAGATATCTGTCAACGGCTTGCCTCTGGCCGACATGGGTATGGAGACGTACCGGAACCTTTTCACCTTGCTGCCTTCGGATTTCCACCTGTTCAGCAGGCCGCTGGGGGTGGATGCCTCGGAGCGGCGCATGGCCGAGGTGCTCGCTCTGATGCGCATCGACACCAAGGTGCGCCTGGAGCCCGACGGGACGTTCTCGACCCTCGACCTCTCCGCCGGGCAGCGCAAGCGCCTGGCCTTGGCCTGCGCTCTGCTGGAGGATCGGGAAGTCTGCCTTTTGGACGAGGTTGCGGCAGATTTCGACCCGGGATTCAGGAAGTTCTTCTACGAGACGCTCCTTCCGGACCTGAAGCGGGCGGGACGCACGATCCTCGCCATCTCCCATGACGACCGCTACTTCCATGTCGCCGACCGGGTGCTGGCCATGCGCGACGGCCGGTTCGTCGAAAACGGGCATGACGGGGATGCTGCATGAAGGTGCTTGCGCTTTGCCTCGCTCTGCTTCTGGGGTTCGTCGTGCTGCGGTCAACCGACTACCGAAGCGTTGCCCCGCCCTCCAATATCGAGAGAGCCAGGCAGTTGTATCAGAAGGTCAATACGACGCTTGCTTCGGTTGTCAGCGCTAGGGAGCATGAAGCAATAATTCGTGAGCGTCTTGAATGTTATGCCGAGAACAGTGATTATACAAAGCGTATCGGTTTGTGCAACAATTTGTATGCAAAGTCCATTGTCAAGCAGGCGCGAGAATCGCTTACATCTAGACCTGAAATGGGTTTGTTCGTAAAGAATATTTCTCTTTGTCCAGTTATGCATAATATGTGCATCGGAAAGACGAATAATGATAATGAGCGATGTGTTGTTTTTGAGCGGCAATGCATCGACTATATGTTGGATTCTTATTGGCGTGGGGCTTCCTTGTACTCAACGCAACAGTACAGATCGGAATGATGAAAAAAATATTGGACGCAATTCGTCGTTTCTTGCAACGCTATCGTACGCATTTCACTGTAGCCGGTTTCGTCGCCGTCCTGCTTCTGGCTTTTCTATGGCCGCGGATGATGATCACGGTCGGGTCGGGTGAGCTGGGAGTCCTGTACTCCAGGTTCTTTGGTGGCACGGTTCTCGACAGGGTTTATAAAGAGGGGCTTCATGTCATATCCCCTTGGAACACCTTGTTCGTTTATGACACGCGTATCCAGGAGGAGACTCAGGCCATCGACGTGTTGACCCTGGACGGTTTGACGGTGACCGTGCAGGTATCGTTACGCTATCAGGTCGTCCGCGACAGCCTGCCGATTCTGCACCAGCAGATCGGACCGGATTACAGGCGCAAGATCATCCTGCCGATCTTGACCTCCGCAGTGCGCCAGACCATCGGCAGTTTTCGGCCGGACGCCCTGTACTCCACCGCGCGGGGAGAACTGCAGGACAAGATGCTGGTTGACGCAACCGAGGAGATGGGGCGCATTCCCATTCTCATTCACGGCTTCGTGGTCCGGGAGATCGTCCTGCCCGAGGTGCTGCGCACATCGATTGTCGAAAAGCTGGTGGCCGAACAGAAGTACCTGCGCTACCACTTCCTGCTCCTCGAAGCCAAGGAGGAGGCCAAGCGCAAGGCCATCGAAGGCGAGGCCGTACGGTACTATCAGTCCCTCGTGAACGAGAACATGACCGAAAACTTCCTGCGCTACGAAGGCATCCAGGCCACCGCCAAGCTTGCGGCGTCGGAAAACGCCAAGGTCGTCGTGGTGGGCAGCGGAAAGGACGGCCTGCCCCTCATTCTGAACACCCAGGACACGTCCCGGCCTTCCGCGGGGCACAACGCCGGCGTCGTTGCACCGAAGGCGGACGTCGAGGATTCCGGCACGCGAAGCGGGGCGGGCGATTCCAACTCATCGGCGGATGCTGGCGGACCGGGGCCTGAATCGGGCTGGCGCATGCGGAGTTCGGGATTCGTGGAATTCCTCGAACGCCTGGACAAGGTGTTGCTCAATCCCGCAAAGAATAACCCGCAGGCGATGCCGCCGGCTGCCACCAAGTGAGGCCGGACTACCTCGCGATGGAACATTGACCGCTACGCGCGACATGCACAATTGGAGAGAGTTAAATGCCTGTATTCGTTATTTTTTTTGCTGGAAGTCTGCTGGTCGGTTTTCTGGGCAGAAAGACCAGATTCGGTTTTTGGGGCAATTTTTTCGCGAGCATGCTGCTATCCCCGCTGGTGGGTTTGCTGCTCATCCTGGCCGCGGAGCCCGTGAACGCGAAGACTCCGGATTCCCCCCAGACCGGCGAATAGTGGCGCGTGTCCCGTCGTCGATCTCCTGCTGCGGGCCGGCTGACCGGGCCGTGCCCCTGGCGGAAGCGCCTTCACGCAGGGTGAGCGTCGGCCCCTTTTCGGCCGAACCGGGTCGGACAGCGATCCGGAGGGTGCCCGTCATATGAGCCGATCTTTTTTCTCCAGCATTCTGCGTGTCCTCATTCTCGTGCCGGGCGTGATTTTCACGCTCTCCTTCGCGCCGGCCCTGGCGCAGGATCCCCCCGTCAAGCGCATCGGCTATCTGGAGGCCGGGCGCTTCTGGCTTTTCGACCGCACCTTCGCAGCCTTTCAGCAGGCCCTCGCCGACAGACCTGAGGTGGGCGTCGCCTATCCGCCGGATGCCCATCACAGCCCTGGCTGGGAGCCGGAGAACATGGCGCGGCTGCCCGAATTAGCGGAGAAACTGATGCGACGCGGAGATCTGGACCTGGTCGTGGGCATGGGCACGGCTGCGGTCAAAGCGCTTCTGGCCCAAAACAACGGACATACTCCGATTCTGGGCATGGGCATGGCCGATCCCGTGGCGGCCGGGGTCGTGCGAGGGGTCGCGGATTCCGGGGTGGACAACTTCACCTGCCAGGTCATCGCGGACAGATGGACAAGCATGTTCCGCGTGTTTCACGATGTCGTCCGCTTCAGGAAGCTCGGCATACTGTATCAGAACACGCCTGAAGGTCGCGTCTACGCGGCCTTGGACGACGCCAGGAGTGTCGCCTCGGAACTGGGCTTCGATGTCCTGGCCTTTGGCCGCCTTTCTTCGGCTGAGACGGACGACGAATGTCGGCAGGGATTGGCCCGCCTGCGCGAGGAAGGCATGGATGCATTCTTCATCGGTCCCCTGAACTGTTTCGACCGGGAGACGAACGATGTCGGGGCCCTCCTGCAGCTTCTCAATGACTGGAAAATCCCCACCTTTGCCCGTGACGGTTCGGAATTTGTCGCAGCCGGAGCGCTCATGGGTTTTTCCACCTGGAATTTCGGCCCCACGGGTCAGTTTCTGGCCAATCAGGCCGTTGCGGTGCTGAACGGGGCCAAGCCCAGATCGGTGCCCATGCTGGACAGGGTGGAGCCGACCATCGCCATCAACCTGGAAACTGCGGTGCGCATCGGCTTTCCGTTTCCGCTCGACGTTCTCGTCGTCGCCGACGAGATCTTCGAACACACGGCCCTGCCCGACGCATGGAAGGAGCGTTGAGCCATGTCCTGGAACGCCCTTTTCAAGTTTCGCCTGTGCGTAGGGGCCCTGGCGGTGGCGACGCTCGTGATGACCCTGGGCTTCAATGTACTGCTGTCCGTGTCCACCCTGGACCGCTTGGCCACGGACTCCCTGCTGTCCGGATACCGGGCCGCGGGCGGGCACCTGGCCCAAAGCGTCGAGCGCGGACTGCGTTTCGGCAAGCCTCTGGAACAGTATGCGGGCATGGGCGAGATGCTGCGGGATCTGCAGGACGGGACTCCCGGCATACTGGCCGCGGAAATCGTCGATGCCGGGGGGAATGTCCTCTATGCCGTCAGGGAGCAAGGAGGGCCGGGGGCGAATGAGGACCGCCAGGCCCGCCGGGCCCACGACCGAAACGTCCTCGGCGGAGGCACGCAGGGCGGCGGGCAGCAATATTGGGCCGGTCCGCGGACATACCGCATCGTTGTCGCCCTGCATCATAACGGTGTTGTCGGCGGGGTTGCGCTCGAGGTTGCCGCAAGCCGGATCACTGCGGCCACGCAGGGATTCATCCGCTGGGCCGTGGCTCTGCTGGCGCTGGCCTGTCTCGTCGCAGGGGCGACCCTGGCGGCGTGGATCGGCCTGCTGACGAGTACGCCCGAAGCCCGCAGCAGGCTGGGACGGTCTCTGGGGATGACGCTGCTGGTGCTCATCGGGGGCATGCAGATCGCGTATTCCGCGGCCATGCTGTCGCTGTTCGACTCGTTCCTGCAGAACGCCATGCGCGACAAGGCGGCCCTGGCGGCCCGATTCCTCAAGCGCGATTTCGAGTACATCGTCCATAAGGGAGTCGACGTGCGCGGCCTGCAGGGCGGGAAGGAATTGCTGGAGCGGATCGTCGGCGACCATCCCGAACTGAGCGGGGCGTCGCTTTCGACCCCGGACGGCGTGAAGGTGGCTTCGGCCGGGAAAACGGACGACAGCGTCCCGGTTCTGGAGGAATCCTTCGATCGCTACTGGCCGAGTCGTTTTCGGCAGCGCGAGGCGGTGCTGCACCTGCGCCTGTACATGAACCAGAGCCACCTGGCCGACAATGTACGGGCCCTTGGAGTGGACCTGGCCACATCCATGGCCATCAGCCTGCTCCTGCTGCTGGAACTGGCCAGGATCATGGGGCTGCTCTCCTCGCGCATGCTCCGTGCCATGCCGGACCAGGCGCACGTCGATGGCGCCCCTCTCCGGGATTCCTCGGCGCAGGCGCTGCGCACGGGCGGCTTCCTCTTCTTTCTGGCCTACGACATGGGCATCTCGTTCATCCCCGTTCTGGCCCGGGCGCGTTATGCGCCGCTGTGGGGGCTGCCTGAGCAGGTGCTGGTCGGCTTGCCCATTTCTGCGGAGATGATCTGCGCCGGCGCGGCTCTGCTCGTCGCCGGCATGGTTTCCGAACGCTTCGGATGGCGCACGACCTTCGTCGTCGGTGTGGCGGCGGCGGCCATGGGGTTGTTCGTGGGTGGGGCGTCGGCCTCCCTGGGCGGCCTGATCGCCTCGCGCGGGATCTGCGGCTTTGGGTTCGGTCTGGTGCTCATGGCCGCACAGATCGGCACCCTCGACGAGGAGGATGCCGGTTACAGCCTGGCTGGGGTGTTCGCGGGCATATTCGCGGGCAGCATCTGCGGCGCAGCCATCGGCGCGCTGCTGGCCGAGCGCATCGGTTTCGATCTCGTCTTTTCCGTGGCGGCGTGCCTGATCCCTGTCGCGCTGCTGATCCTGTTCTTCGGCCGCCCGCGACGCGTCAGCGGCGGTCTGGCACACGCGCCAGCCCACGGTGTGGCGCCCGGTGGGGCTTCAGGGGAGGCATGGAATTTCCTGCGCGATCCGCGCATGCACGTCCTGCTCGGCATGATCGGCATCCCCGCGGCGCTGTGCCTGACCGGTTTCCTGCATTACCTGCTTCCGCTCATGCTGACCGAGGTCGACACGAGCCCGTCGGACATCGGCCGCCTCTTCATGCTCTACGGCCTGTGCTTCATTACGGTGGGGCCTATGCTGGGGCGATGGCTCGACCGTTCGCCCAGGAAGGATTTGTTCGCCATGTGCACGGGCCTGCTGTCAGGCGCGGCGCTGCTGATCTTCGCGGTTTCGCCGACATTGACGGCGGCCGCGCTCTCGGTCGCCGTCATCGGGACAGCGCAATGCCTGGCCGCCCCTGCGACCATGATGTGCGTGATCGGCCTGGCTTCTTCCCGGAGGCTGGGCCGGGGAAAAACCGCGAGCGTGTACCGTACGCTGGAGCGTTCGGGGCAGGTGCTCGGACCCGTTCTCTTCGGCGTGGCGCTGGTGCGCTGCAGCGTGACCTGGACCTTGGTCGCGGCCGGGGTTACGGTCTGTGTTCTGGCACTGGCCTTTCCCCTGTGCTGGCGAATCAGCCGCGGGCGGCAGTGACCATCCGCTCCAGTTCCGGCATGAGGGCGTCCTGCCGGCCGTGCGGCAGATACAGGCTGAGAAGGTCCAGGTAATCCTGCTGGTCCACGAGATTGCCGTCATCGGCGAGAAAGCGGTCGAATTCCGCTTCGGTGGGGTAGCAGAAGTACCGCTGCGCGGATTTGTCCTGGAGGGAGCCCGGCAGGAGCTGTCCGGCTTCAAGCGTCGGCAGATGGCGGCGGAAGGTTTCCGTTCCGGCGAAATAGGTCTGCACGAAGTTCCACAGCAGGCAGCGGGAATAGTCGATTTCGGTCCAGCCGATGTCGACGATGGCTCCGTTGTCGATCTCGGGGTCGATGTGAAAGAGGGTGCACCCCGAGCGTTCGTGCCGCATCCGCATGGCCTGGAAGGGGCCGCACAGCCCCCGGATCTGCGGTAGCTGCCCGGGATGGAGGCCATAGGCGCCGAGGCGGGGAATCCGGAGCATCTCTTCCGGAAGGATGTAGTCGTAACGACAGGACAGGATGAGGTCGGGCGCGAGACGCAGCATGGCCTCGACGGCCTGGGGCGTGCGCGGGCAGCCCCACAGTTCCACCTGTACGCCGTGGGTCGCAGCCAGCCCCGCGGGGGTCTGGAAGGCGGCGTGACTTCCGCGGGGAAACATGGAGTCCAGCCAGGGATAAAGGTTGGCCACGGGCAGGTCACGCTCATGCTTCAACAGCAGTCCGGCGAGGGGATTCTGCCGCTCGGCCTTGAGCACGAGATCGGACAGGACGACATGAACCTCATGCCGCGGCGCCAGGATGTTCACCAGTCTGTTCAGGGCCAGATTTCCGGCCAGGTCGTGCTTGCCGCAGATGACGATTTTCAAGCCAATCTCCGCCTTTTCGTGTTGTGCATTCGCGTGTTGCGCTCAGGCCGGACCCGGTGCCGCACCGGGTGCCGTCGCCTCCAGGCTCGCCAGCAACCGGTCGCGCGAGGGCGTGACGAGCCTGGTCGGGACGCCGTGGGGCAGTCCGGCCACGGTCAGCCAATAGCCTTCCGACAGCGGCAGGTGACGCCAGCGGATGCCGTTGGAGACACCGTTTCCCGAGGTGTCGATGCGCAGCGGATCATCCAGAAGGCCCGTGCCGGCGGCCTTGAGGACCGCCTCCTTGATCGTCCAGCGTCGGATCAACTCCGAGGCGGGAACGGCTGCCTGCCTGATTTCCTCACGTTCCCGCGCAGAGAATACGAGACGGAAGTCCTCCGCCTGCATTGGCCTGATTTCCTCCGCATCCACGCCGATGCCATTTGCGGCGCGGGCCGGGCCGATGCCTCCGACGGCCCACCGACCTGCGTGGCTGATGCTGACCGGGCGGGAACTGCCGAAAATCCACGGTCGTCCCTGCGGTTCATGGCGCAGGGAATCCAGTCCGGTCCGCAAGTCCCAGCCGTCCAGGAGCCCGAGCCCGAAGGCGAGGAGCAGCCTGGCCAGGATGCGGCGCTGCCGGTCCAGGCTCAGACGGTTGCGGCGGATGGAGAGGGCCTGCTCCTTCGGGATGAGGTCGAGGAGGGACGCTTCGTGGCTGCGCTCCAGGATGCCTATGTCTGCTGCCAGAACCAGAACCTCGCGGGAAGCCGGCGGCTCTGGCCGGTGCTGGATTTCAGACGCGTCGGGAGGGTGTTCACCCCGCATGGTGCAGTCCGGAAATGGTTTGCGTCATGTGCGCTGCCAAGGCTTCCCAATGGTCCTGGAGATAAAAGTGGTTGCCGCGAAAGGCGTGCATGGAGAAGCCGCCTGTCGTGTATTTTCTCCATCCCCGGGCAACGGGTTCGCCCACGGCGTCCTGGTCGCCCAGAAAGACGGCGATGGGAACGGGCAGCGGCGGAACAGGTTCGGGACGCCACGAGTCGAGGGCCGTGAAGTCCGCGTGGAGGATCGGCGTGAGGTAGGCGCGGAATTCGGCGGAGGCGGCGATGGACGTCGGGATTCCTCCCAGCTGCTCCACGTGCCGCCACAAATGCTCCGGGGAAAGGGACGATACGGGGGCGGACGATTTGCGCGTCATGGCGTCGGGCGGCGCGCAGGCCGAGACAAAGAGGGCCTGCGGCAGCGGCAGGCCGGCCGCGCGCGCCTGCATGGTGCAGAGCAGGGCCAGCAGTGCGCCCATGCTGTGTCCGAAAATCGCGTAGGGTGCGGTCCGCGCCACGGGCGCGATGTGGCGGAAGAGATCGTGTACGATGTCGTCCATGTTCGTCGCCAGGGGCTCCCGGCTGCGTCGTCCCCTGCCCGCCATCTCCAGGGGTTGGAAGGCGACGTGACGCGCGGGGAAGCTCTTCAGCTTCGCGTAGTAGGTTGCGCTCCCGCCGGCGTGGGGGATGCAGAACAGGGTCGTCCGCGGTGCGTCCGTTTCGAGTGGCGCTGCGGAATCTGTCCTTGCAAGGAACCGGCCCGGGCCGCAGCCGGACATCGTGGGGCCGGGGAGCACCACCTGGAGCGTCTCCGCGTTTTCCTCTGGCTCATACCTGCGCATCAGAACGATACCCATCCGGCATTTTCATCGATGTCCTGCAGGATGATGCGGGACGCGAGTTCGGTCTGACCCGATCGGCCATGCAGCTGTTTGAGCACGATCCTGCCGTCATGCATGCCGCAAATTTCGAGCTTGCCGATGTCGTGACCGATGATGAATTTGAAGCGCTTTCCGTATCCATCGAGCCGCTGCCTGGCCGCGTCGACGATCTCGATCCCCCGTTTCAACGGAATCTGGAAATGGTGCCGGACCCTCGCCACTGGCATGCACTGGTACAGATAGTACGGATTGACGCCGATGCGCAGCAGGCCGCGCATCAGGTGTACGATGCTGTCCGCGGAATCGTTGACGCCGCGCAGCAGCACCGCCTGGTTGTTGACCGTGATCCCGCGTCGTCTGAGCCCATTGACCGCCTCGGTGGCGGTGGGGGAGATTTCGTTGCTGTGGTTGAAGTGCGTCGGCAGATAGAGAGTTTTCCTCTCGTTGAATTCGTCCAGCAGGTCCAGAAGCTCCCTGTCGAAAAGGCGCAACGGATAGGTGACCGGAACCCGCGTTCCGATCCGCACGAAATCCAGGTGGTCGATTTCCGCAAGGGACATCAGCAGTTGCCGGAGCAGGGAAGTGGGCAGCATCAGCGGGTCGCCTCCGGAGATGACGACATTGGTTATTTCCGGATGTTGCGCGATATAGCTGACGGCGCCGGCGAAGCGTTCTGAACTCCTGTCCCGGGTCCGCCCGACGGTCCTCCTGCGGAAGCAGTGGCGGCAGTACATGGCGCAGTACTCTGATGCCACGATCAGCGCCGTGTAGTCGTATTTGTGCAGGAGCCCGTGCCCCTTGTCGTGGCTGTCGTCCCCGTAGGGGTCCTGGGTGGTTTCCCCCATGGCTCCGGCCACGATAAGCTCGTCGGCGCAGGGGAAGCACATTTTGCGGATGGGATCGTCAGGATCGCTGGGGTCAATCAAGCTCAGATAGTATCGCGGTATGTTGACTGGATGAATCTGGGCGACCTCCCTGAGCGCCGCTTCTTCCTTTGCAGTGTCGGGGAAAAGTTCCTGAAGTTGATTTATGCTGACAATATTATTCTTCAGCTCTTCTATCCAGTCGATATTTTTCCAGTCAATATTGTTGAATAGCATTTTTTTTAATAAATGATAGGTGTGTTAGTTTCTTATTTTGTGAATTTTAAATTTAAAAAAATTTTAATTTTATGTGTGTTTAATTTTATTTCTGTGGATTATATTTCGATATCAGATCCATGTACGTGCGTATGGAGAATTCAGTCTGCCATCTACGTCGACATGTGTACCGGCTGGCCGCTGAATCGCGGAACATGCGCAGTCAAGTCGAGGCGCAGTTGCGTACATCGCGTAAGACGTCTGCTCCAAGGCCAAGGGGTCGGACTCCGTTCGAGGGCGCGCACCCGGCGCTGTCCGAACGGACGTGACGTTGCCTGTTATTGCCAGAGAATTCAAGCTCATAACCGGTCATCAAGCATGTGTCTGACGCAAGGCGGTCATTTTCTCCCGGTCGATGAGGGGTTGTCCTGCATTGCGCGGCGCCATCACGCCCGCTCCGAACGGCCGCTGCGCAGCCCGCGGGTTCGCGCGGACGAAGGCGGGGCGGGGCCTGGGCCCCGCCCCGTCATGCATTGCTTCCGCTTCTGTACAATCTCTCGGCGTTGCTGAACTCCCTGTAGGCGTCCTGATCCAGGGGGAAGTCCCAGGAGCCGCAGCGGTATTCGATGCGGCCGCCGAAGCCGGTCTTGAAGCGGTACAGGCCGTAGAAGGGGTGGGACGGGTCCACGCCGGGCGAGACCGCGCCCATTTCGTAGGTCGTGCAGCTGCGTTCGCGGGCATGGCGCATGGCTGTCCAGTGCATGAGGCTCGGGGCCATGAGGTTGCGCTTCGTATTGGCCGACGCGCCGTACAGAAAGTTCGCGGCGTTGCCGGAGATGCCGACGATGGCGCCGGCCAGGATGTCCCGTCCGTGCCGGGCGAGCAGAAAAAGCAGCTCCGAATGATCCGGCGACGAGGCCAGACTTTGGAACAGGGCGGCAAAATGGTCGTAGCCGCACTGTTTGAAACCGTTGCGGCGGGCCGTCTGGCAATACAGGGCGTAGAATTCCGGCAGCTTTTCCCGGCCTACGGTCTGTACCGTGACCCCTTTGCGCTGCGCCAGGCCGATGTTGTAGCGGGTCTTGGGCTTCATGCCGTCGAGGATGGCTTCCTCGCTTCCGCCGATGTCCACCACGAGGGAGCTGGCCACGGTCAGGTCCTCGAAGGACTTGCGGATGTTCCAGTGCCGCGTGCCCATGTTCATGCGCATCTCGCGCACCCTGCCCTCCGGGAATGCCGTCCGTCCGCCCTCTCGCAGTTCGTCGGAATAGGGGGAGGTCCAGGGCAGGTCGTAGCGGATGAAGGCCACGCCCGGTTCCAGATGCCTGGCCAGGGCCAGGGAGAAGTTTTCGATGAAGGTCCCGTATTCCTCCTGCTCCGGCGCATGTTCGGGGCCCTGCGGCACGATGGCCACCGTTTTGTCCCCGAGGGTCTTGAGCAGCACGAGGACGTCGCCTCCCGGCCCGCCCGTGGCGATGTCGAAGGCGCGGGGCCTCAGACCGAGGCGGGACTTGACCTGCGCCCAGTAGGGCGTCTGGAACAGAATGTCCGTCGGCAGCAGTGCGGCCGTTGTCTTTGACGAGAGATCCACCATGTACTCCTCCGTTCGTGGCGGCGTTGAGGGTTGGCGAGGAACAGGGGGCCGTGCCCCCTGAAAACGCGACGATGGCCGCTTCGGCGGCGTATGATCCTAGAGGTCGTAGTTCCCGGAGCGTTCGGGCTGATCCACGACCTCCTTGATGACAAGGCGGAGCGTGCCGCCTCCGGGCCGGGGCCAGGGCATCTCGTCGCCCTCGGACAGGCCGAGCAGCGCGCTGCCCACCGGGGCGAGGATCGAGACCGTCTCCTCGTCGTTGTCGCGCGAGCCGGGGTAGACGAGCTTCAGGCAACGCTCCCCGCCTGACGGCTGTAACTCGAACCGAACGGTGGAATTCATGGTCACCACCGTCGGTGGGACCTGCCTCGGGTCCACTCTGACGGCGCGGTCGAGTTCCTCGGCGAGTCCGGCCTTGGCCGGGAATGCCACGGAGGACAGGGAGTCCAGCAGAATCTCCAGGCGCTCGGCGTCCTGGGTCGTAATGATGATTTCGGGTTTCGTGCTCATGGTCACCTCCTGGGCGCATGTGCTGCAAAAGGTTCGGGCCCGGCCGTGCGGGATGCAGGGGGCGAAAAAAAAGGGGGCATGCCGATGACACGCCCCCAGGTACTAGACCGGAATCTTCAGGGCGTGGTCAGGTGCCCACGGGGCGACGCAGCACGACGGCAACGGCTGCACGGTTGAGTTTGACGCACTTGGACATGGCTGCTCCTGAACGAAAACGCCTTTCGGGTTTGCACGGTACAAAAAAACAGGAAGCACTCCGCCGTTTCGGAATGCTTCCCATGAATCTCCAACTTCGAAACAAAAACCCCTCTAGCCCGCTCTTTGCTTTCATGCAAGCCCCAAGTCGGAAAGTCCGCCCAACCATCCAAACAGCACCTCGTCGGGCCGGATGCGACCCGGATCGGGTTGCCCTACGGGTGTTTTCTGCGGCCGTGGTCGTCCGCGGCGTCGGCGCTGGTTATTGATCGGCGCGCAGGATGTACCCAAGCCAGACGTCGCGGTTGCCCAGCAGGGACCGGCTGCGCGTGTGCTCCAGTACGCGCAGCTCCGCCCTGTCGAACTCGCGGCGCAGTTCCGAGTCCGACCAGAGCTGGAAGACCCGTCCGTCGCCCGCCTCCTCGCTGCCTCCCCAGGCCTTCATGCTGACGTACATGATGCCGCCGGCCTTGAGCATGCGCTTGGCCTTGCTCATGGCCCTGGGGAATTCCGGCTTGGGCAGGTGGACCAGGGTGCCGATGAGCAGGATGCAGTCGTAGTGCATGGGCGGGTTGTAGTCGAAGAGGTCGATCATGGTCACGGGGCAGGCCGAGTGGTCGCTGGCCAGGACGGCCAGGGACGGGGAGCGCTCCAGGCCCGTTGGGTCGAAGCCTCGCGCCTTGAACCATTTGAGGTCGCGGCCCGAACCGCAGCCGATGTCGAGGATGGCGCCGCCCGGCTGCAGGTAGGGCAGCAGCGGTTCAAGGATGGGCGATGGGTCGATGCGGTTGGTGCGCTCGAAGTAGGCCCGGGCGTTGGATTCGTAGAAGTCGGTCATGGCCTCGGTCGGGGTTGCGGCGGTGCCGGTGCACGCCGTGTTTTCGGGGCGTGAAGCCCGCGTCGGATGCGCCGTTGTAGCGCCCTTGATGGAAAAAGTCAGCAGAAACCGGGCGGGCGCGACTCATTGCGACCGGCGTGTTGCGTGCAGCCTGGTCCGCTTCGCGCAAAACCCGGCAATACTGGGAGGTCGGCTTGTCGCCGGACCTCGAGGGGTCAGAATTTCCGCAGGTGATCCAGAATGAGGGCCGCGACCCGGGTGTAATCGCCGTTGAAGTGATGGGAACCGGGAAGCGTGACGATGGTGGCCTCGTCCGGGCCCAGTTCGCGGCAGAGGGACGATTCCTCCTCCTGTCCGTGCAGGCAGAGCAGGGGAATGGGCGCGAGCTTTCGGACCTCGGGGAGCAGGGCGATGTCCTGGGCCGCCTCGTCGTCGTGGAGCCAGTCCGAGACGTGGAACTCCAGTTCCACGAACCTGCTCGGCGCCAGCAGGGAGATCTGGCGGACGGTGCCGCGCAGGTCGGGGGGCAGGTTGTTGACCATGGGCGGCAGGGCGTCTGCCCCCAGGGAGAAGCCGATGAGGACGACCCGCTTCGAGCCCCAGGCCGCGAGGTAGTGGCGCATGATCCGCGACAGGTCCGCTCCGGCGCCTTGGGGCGTGCGCCTGGTCCAGAAGTACTTCATGGAGTCGAGGCCCACGACGCCGACGCCGCTTTTCGCCAGGAGGGCGGCGATGTCCTTGTCGATGCCGGCCCAGCCGCCGTCGCCCGTGACGAACACTGCCAGGGTGTCCGAGGCCTGGCCCTCGGCGGGCACCTCCACCAGTGGCAGGTCGTCGACGTCGCCCCGGTGCCCGGCGTTCAGGTCGGGCTCGTGCTGCACATGGGCTTCCACGGCCTCCCGGACGATGTCGCGCCACATGGCCGTGTCGGCGTAATCCGTGGCGTCGGGCAGAATCTTCAACCGCACGCCTTTCATGCCGTCCGTGAAGCCGCGCAGGGCGGATTCCGGAAAGACCGGGTCGTTCTGGGCCTGAACCACGGTCCAGGGCAGTTCCGCCTTGGCGAAGGGCTCGTAGCGCACGCCACCGGCCGTCCTTGTCCAGGTCAGCCCGCGGCCGAAGCCGAAGGGCTGCGTCAGTTTCAGCTCCGGCCTGAAGCCGAGGCTCACGCCGGCGGGGAACGTCCCGGCGGGCGCCTGCACCAGACTCGCGTAGACGATGCCCGCCCCGGCGCCGTGGCCGATGAGCAGCGGGGCCGTGAGCCGGGGCAGGCCCAGGCTCTTCTGCACGTACTTGCTCATGGATTCGAGTTCGAGGGACACGTTGGGCTCGTAGTTCTCCCGCGCCACGTTCGCGAAGTAGCGCTGCACGTCCACGCCCGCCACCAGCGCCCCTGCCTCTCCGGCGACCCTGGCCAGTTCCTCCTCGGTTTTGTCCCAGCCGGAGTCGTCGGAGAGCACGATGGCGACCATGGACGGGTCCGTCTGCCGGCCGCGCAGGATCAGCTCCCCGAAGGGGCCGAACGCCAGTGGCCCTGCGGCCGGGAGCCCTCCGGCTGGAGCCGGCACGGCCTGGAGCAGAAGCGCCAGAAGCGCGGCGAGGCGGATCAGGCCCTTCATTTGCCCACCATCCCGCGCACGCCGCCGGCCACCAGCGCGGCCACTTCGGTCAGGATTCCCGGCAGGGCCAGGCCGCCCGGCGCCAGCAGGTAGGTCGGCTCCCAAGTGGGCCCGAACTTCTCCTTGAAGGCGCGCAGCCCCCTGAAATTGTAGAAGTCTTCGGCGTGCGAATACAGGAAGTTGCCGACCTTGTTCCAGGTCGGGGCCAGGGCGTGGGTCTCCAGGCCCGAGAAGGGCGAGACGCCGAGGTTGAAGCGCGCGAAGCCCTGCTGCTGGCCCCAGAACATGAGCATGAAGAGCAGGTAGTCCATGACGCCGCGCGGCGCGCCATGCACGAAGCGCATGAGGTCGATGGCCAGTTCGGTCCTGCCGCCCGTCCAGACATTGCCGAAGGCCAGGATGCGCCCCTCCTGCCGGACCACGGCCGTATGGAAGCGGGCCAGGTAGTCGGGGTCGAAGCGCCCCAGGGAGAACCCTTTCTCGCGGGCGTTCTTGAGGGACAGCCAGGCGTCGGACACGGCCCGGAGTTCGTCGTCGATGCCCGCAAACCCTTCGGGCGGAATGACCTCGAAGACGCAGCCGTTCTTTTCCAGGTTGTTCTTCTTGTAGCGCAGCCCTTGCCGTGACGCTCCGTTCAGGTGGAAGGACGGCAGGTCGACGATGGCCTCCTCGCCGATCTTCAGCAGGCTCAGGCCCGTGTCCCAGAAGAGGTGCAGCCGGTCCTGGGGCACGCCGTAGAAGACGGGGCGCCCACAGTGGCGGTCGCAGGTCTCGCGGAATTGCCAGATGAGCTCCTGGGCCTCGTCCTCGCGGCCCACGGGCGGGCCCATGGTCACCCAGGTCCGTCCGGTGACGCCGAACATGAGGAAGGATTCGCGGCTCTGGCTGAAGAGGAAGGTCTTGTCGCCCAGCAGGGCCAGGTTGGCGCGGGTGTGCGGGGTTTCGGCCACGATGCCGCGCACGCACGCCTCGTCCTCGGGGCCCACGGGGGCTGGGCGGTAGGGAGCCGGCGCCAGCAGGCGCATGAAGGCCAGGCACAGTCCGGCCGTTCCGGCCCCGGCCCAGGCGCGGACCACGTTGGGCACGGAGCCGTCCGTGGTCAGGGTCAGCCAGAAGTCGTCGGCCTGGCCGCCGAGTTTCCAGGACGTGGCGGCCAGGGCCGTGGTGGCAGTCAGGACCAAGGCCATGGCCACGATCCAGCCGGGGGTGAAACGGTCCGAAAACATGCTCGAATGACGGGAGAAGCGCGCGCGGTTGACCACGAGCAGCGTCAGGGCGACGCCGAGGATGATCGCCTCCTCGTAGTCGCCGCCGCGCAGCAGTGCCGCGAGCATCCCCAGAACCAGCATGACCGCCGTCAGGTGGAAGGCCACGTCCAGGCGCCGCTGGATGCCGCGGGCCAGGAAGAGCAGGCACATGCCGATGACGCTGCCCATGAGGTGGGACCCGCCGACCACCGAGCCCGGCAGGTGGTCCTTCAGCCACAGCAGCCTGCCGGCCAGGGACGGCGTGGCGCCGGACAGGAGCAGCACGGCCCCGGAAGCGAAGGTCAGGGCGGCCAGGGCCTGGGGCACCATGGTCGCGCTGCCGCGCACGCCGGCGTGGGCCAGGAGGCGCAGGACCGGGACCGTTTCCAGGGCTTCGCGCACAGCCAGGGTCAGGGCCGCCAGCAGCAGCGGCAGGATGTAGTAGATGCAGCGGAAGGCCAGCAGGGCGGCGAAGAGGCTGCCGTTGTCCGCGGCGTCGGGCGTGAGCAGCATGAAGGCCGTCTCGAAGACGCCCACCCCTCCAGGAGCCTGGCTGGCCACGCCGGCCAGCTGGGCCAGCATGAAGCGGGTGAAGAAGACCGTCAGTCCCGGATCGCCCGGCAGCAGCACGTAGAGAATCAGGCCGGACAGGCCCCAGTCGAGGATGGAAAAGAGCACCTGCACCGCCGCCATGGCCGTTCCGGGGGCCGGAATCTGGAAGCCCAGAATCGAGAGGGGCGAGCGCCAGCGGGTCGACATCAGGATGTAGAGCAGCGGAAGCGCCGCCAAGAGCGCGCCCAGGATGTCGCCGCCCAGGGCCAGGGTGTGGGCGGCTTCTGGGCTCAGCAGCAGGGCCAAGCCGCCCAGGCCCACCAGACCGAGCCAGAGGCTGACGGTGGTGAAGATGGTGATGCGTCCCACGTCGGCCGGGGACAAACCCCAGGCGGCGTAGAGGCGGAACTTGATGGAACTCCCCGAAAGGAAGGAGAAGCCCAGGGTGTTGGCGAAGGCGTTGCCGATGAAGGACGAGATGGCGATGCGCTTCAGGGGTTGTGGCACCCCTGCGTAGCGGCAGGCGAAGAGCTCGTACCCGGCCAGAACCATGTAGTTGAGCACGGCCAGGGCCAGGGCCAGGCCGATGCCTTGGCGCGGGATGGAGGACAGGGCGGACCATATCTGTCCGACGCTGACGTGGCTGAGCTCCTGGTTCAAAAAGCGCAGGGCGGCCGCGATGAGAACCAGGGAGACCACCGGCCCCCAGAAAGAGACGGAACGAAATCGCATGGATGCTGCTCCACTGCGCCACCCGGTCCGGACGGCGCCTTCGGTGTTTGTTCTATGGATTTGGGTCGAAGCGTTCCTGGGTCCGGGGCTGGGAACGGACATGGGGAACAGGGAATGGAACGCCGGGCTTCCGCGATTGCGCGGACAGCCCTCCGACCAGGGCAAACTCCCATAGGAGGAGTCCGGGGTTCTGTAAACGGTCATGTTGCGGGCGGCCTGGGCTGATTCGCGGCCGACCTGACGTGGCCTTGCGCCGAAAGCACGGGGTTCATCCTGGCGGAGGCGTTTCGGGCCCGGATTCGTCCAGGCCGGCGCGCTACGCGTTGTCGAGGAGTTGGCGCCCCTCATTTAGGGCTGCGGAGGTGGACTCTTCGAATTCCTTGCCCCAGACCGCAGCGGGGTGGTAGGAAGGCATCATGGATATCCGATCGTTTCTTTGTTGGGCCATGGTCCTCCTCTTCGCAGCGGGCGTGGCGCCAGCCTCGGCGGCCTCGGCCGGGCAGGACGGCCCCAGGGTGCTGGTCATCCACTCCTACGCCCCGGACTATGCCTGGACGCGTGACATGCAGGCCGGGATCGTCTCGGTTCTGGACGCCCCGGAGGTTCGGGCGCGCTGGCGCGTGGAGCACATGGACGCCAAACACCGCGATTCGCCTTCGTACCAGGCCCGCCTGCTGGAGTTGTTCCGCGAGAAGTACGCCGGGGAGCGGTTCGACGGGATCATCCTGACCGACGACCATGCCCTGGACTTCACGGTCCGGCACCGGGACGAGCTGTTTCCCGGCACACCCGTGGCGGCCTGCGGCATCAACGACCTGAAGTCCGTGCCGCCGGGCGCCGAGGACATGAACATCATCATCGAGCGGCTGGCGCACGTCGAGACGCTCACCGCGGCCCTCAGACAGAACCCCGGGACGCGGAAGGTCCATGTGGTCATCGACGGCACCCTTACGGGCAAGTCCATCCTGCGCGAGTTTCTGGAACAGGCCAGGGCTTTGTCCGGACAGGTCGAGGTGGACGTGGCGCCGCCCATGACCAGGGCTCAGCTCGAAGTCTTCGCCAGGGAGCGGGCCAGAGGGGAGATCATCTACCTGCTGGTCTATTTCCAGGACGCGGCGGGGGAGGTCTTTGCGGCCGAGGACATCCCGCGGGCCCTGGCCGCCGCCTCGCCCGTGCCGGTCTACGTGGCCTGGGACTTTCAAATGGGCACGGGCGTGGTCGGCGGGTGCGTGACCAGCGCCTTCGGGCACGGCCGCATGGCTGCCCGGACCCTGCTGGACCGCCTGGCCGGGAAGAACCCCCCGCATGCCTACAGCGGGCTGCAGGAGGTGAACCGGCATACCTACGATTTCGCGGCGCTCTCGCGTTTCTCCATCCCTGTCGAGACACTGCCGCAGGGCGCGCTGGTCCTGAACCGCCCCCTGTCCTTTTTCGAGCTGCACCGCGAGGTCATCCTCTGGGCCCTCGTCGTCATCGTCGTGCTCGGCGTGATCATCGCGCTCCTGGTCCTGAACGTCGTCAAGCAGCGCAGGATCAACCGGGACAACGCGGAGATCATGACCCTCAACCGCGAGATGATCGAGACCCAGCGCGAAATGCTGACCACCCTGGGCGAGGTCATCGAGTCGCGCTCCCAGGAGACGGCCAACCACGTGCGGCGGGTGGCCGCCTACTCGGCCCTGCTCGGCGAAAAGTACGGCCTGGGCCCCGAGGACATCCTCATCCTCGAGGCTGCGGCGCCCATGCACGACATCGGCAAGATCGGCATCCCGGACTCCATTCTCAACAAGCCGGGGACGCTCAGCGACGAGGAGTACGAGAGCATCAAGCACCACACCGTCATCGGCCAGCGCATCTTGCACACCTCGGACCGCAAGCTCATGGCAGCGGCGCGGACCATCGCCCTGCAGCACCACGAACGCTGGGACGGCACCGGCTACCCCTGCGGCCTGAAGGGCGAGGAGATCAGTCTGTCCGCGCGCATCTGCGCCCTGGCCGACGTCTACGACGCCTTGTCCCTGGGCCGCGTCTACAAAAAGGCCTGGCCGAAGGAGAAGGTCCTGGACTTCATCCGCGGCGAGCGCGGCGGCATGTTCGACCCGAAGGTCGTGGACCTCTTCTTCGAGAATCTGGACGCCATCGAAGCCATCGGGTACCGCCTCTCGGACGATACTGCGGAGCGGCACGTGCAGGATATCACCGGCAAGGTGGTCTGCCCGCTGCGCGGATAGGAAGGGCTGGGCTTTTGGTGGACGAAATGGACGTTATGGACGAGATGGATCCGATGGACGGGGCCCTGCCCAGTGCCTTTTGGGGGCGTCCATATCGTCCATGAGGTCCATACCGTCCATAACGTCCACAATTCTTGCCCCCATCAGGAGCTTTTCATGCCACATCCAAGTGCATTTCCCAAGGTTTGGGCCCATCGCGGGGCGCGTAGCGCTGCCCCGGAAAACACGCTGGCCGCGGCCCGGGCGGCCCTGACCCAGGGCGCCTTCGGCTGGGAGCTGGACGTGCGCCTGACCCTGGACGGCGCCGTGGTGGTCGCCCACGACCAGGGCCTGCGGCGTGTCACGGACATCGCTCGGCGGCCGGATATGCCCGGCCGGGCCGACCATCTCGCGGACCGGCTGACCCTGGCGCAGCTCCGGTCACTGGACGCCGGAAGCTGGTTCGCCAGGCGAGACCCTTTCGGGACCGTGGCCGCCGGCGAGGTTTCGCCGCAGGAACTGGCCGCCTTCGCCGGTGAGCGCGTCCCGACCCTGGCCGAGGCCCTGGAGTGGACCCGCGGCGCGGGATTGGCCGTGAACGTCGAGATCAAGGACATGCTGGGCGGCGACGACGCCCTGCTGGTGTACGAGACGGTCCGGCTGATCCGGGAATCGGGGCTGGGGGGCGACAAGGTGCTCGTCTCGTCCTTCCGCCGGGCCTCGCTGGAACTCTTCCGCGAGCTGTGCCCGGAGGTGCCCGTGGGCCTGCTGCTGGACGAAAAGGCCACGGCCGCGCCCGTGGCGGACATCCTGGCCAGCCTGCGGGATCTGGGCGCCGCGGCCCTGAACCCCTGCGTTCGCACCCTGGCGCCCGGCCGCGCGGCCGCCTTTCGGGAGGCCGGCTTCGACGTCAACGTCTACACCGTGAACCGCCCGGAGGACATGCTCCGCCTGGCCGCCGAGGGCGCCGCGGGCATCATCACGGATTTCCCGGCCAGGGCGCTGGCCGTGCTGGGGGGCAAGGGGCAGGAATAATGGACGAGGTGGACGGCATGGACCGTATGGACGAAATGGACGCCCCCTGAAGGCATTGGGTCGGGCCCTGTCCATCGGGGCCATCCCGTCCATTCAGTCCATTCAGTCCATACGGCGGCGTGCCCGGTTGCGTCACTCGGCCAGGCAGCTTCTGGCCAGTTCGCGGTAGGCGCGGACCTGTTCCTCGGCCCACTCGCCGTCGCGCCCCAGTTCCCGGGCCATGATGGCGGCCACTTCGGGGGCGATCTCCATGCTCACGGCCGCATCCAGCACGATGGCGCGGGTGCGGTGGCGCAGCACGTCGGGCAGGGTCATGGCCCATTCGCGGCGTACGGCCCAGACCACCTCGGCCCGCAGGTAGGGCAGCTTGTAGTGCAGCGGGCGGCCCAGCTCGGGGTCGTGGCGGATCAGTTCGCGGATATCCTCGATGTCACTGCCGTAGACCGAGAGGTGGTCGCGTGGGTCCAGGCCGTTCATCCAGCCGTGCAAGGGCAGGTTCTCGGTCTTGCACGAGTGCGACGGCAGGCCGGCCAGGCGCGCGGCCTGGGTCACGGTGTCCTCCCCCATCTTGCGGTACGTGGTCCACTTGCCGCCGGCGATGGTCACCAGTCCGCTCTGGGAGATGGTCAGGTGATGGTCGCGGGACAGGGAGGCCGTGCGGTCGGTGCCCTGGGCCCGGATGAGGGGCCGGATGCCGGTGAACACGCTCAGCACGTCGCTGCGCCTGGGGTCGCGGGTCAGGTAGCGGCCGGCGTGCTCCAGCAGGAATTCGATCTCCTCGTCCAGGGGCCTGGGCTCGGCCGCCGGGGCGTCCAGGGCCGTGTCCGTGGTCCCGACCAGGACGCGGCCGTGCCAGGGCACGAGGAAGATGACGCGGCCGTCGTCGGTGTGCGGGACCATGATGGCCGTGTCGCCGGGCGAGAAGGACTTGTCCAGGACCAGGTGGATGCCCTGGGACGGGGCGATGAGCGGCGGGGCCGTGGCGTCATCCAGGCGCATGACCGAGTCCACGAAGATGCCCGTGGCGTTGACGACGACCTTGGCCCGCAGGTGGCGAATGTCCCCGGTCAGGGAGTCCGTGGCCTCCACGCCGCAGACCTGGCCGTCCCCGTCCTTGAGCAGGCCCGTGACGCCCATGTGGTTGACGGGCAGGCCGCCCAGGTCCTCCATGGTCCGGGCCAGGGTGACGGCCAGGCGCGCGTCGTCGAACTGGCCGTCGTAGTAGATGACCCCGCCGCGCAGGTCCGTGGGTTCGAGGTTGGGGATCATGTTCAGGGTCTTGGCCCGTGAGAGGATGCGCGAGCGGCCGAAGCCGAGCTTGCCGGCCAGCATGTCGTAGAGCTTGAGGCCGATGCCGTAAAAGGGCCGCTCCCACCAGGCGTAGTCCGGCACGACGAAGGCCTGGTTGGTGACGAGGTGGGGGGCGTTTCGGAGCAGCACGCCGCGCTCGTGCAGGGCGTCCATGACCAGGGCCACATTGCCCTGCTGCAAGTAACGCACGCCGCCGTGCACGAGCTTGGTGGAGCGGCTGGACGTGCCTTGGGCGAAGTCGCGCTCCTCCAGGAGCAGGACGCGGTAGCCGCGGCTGGCCGCGTCTACGCCGCAGCCCAGGCCCGTGGCCCCGCCGCCGATGATGATCATGTCCCACGGGGTGGGCGTGTCGAGCTGTTCGAGCAGGTCGGTTCTGAGCATGGGACCTCCGGTGGTTGCTTTCGCGCCCCATAGCACGTCTGCGGGCCGAGGGCCAGACGGAGCGGCGCAGTCCCCCGGCCTTGACCTCTGGGCGGATGTTCATAGATGTTCGGTTTGCGGGCATCCCGCCCGCCACTACGGAGAACCTGATGACGCAACCCACCGTCGGCATTGTCCGCACCCAGTCCTTCACCTTCGCCCACCCGCCCCACGCCATGGCCCTCGACAGCGGGGTGGGGCTGGGGCCCGTGTCACTGGCCTACGAAACCTACGGCGAACTGAACGCCGAGAAGTCCAACGCCGTGCTCATCTGCCACGCCCTGACGGGCGACGCCCACGTCGCCGGCTACCATGCCGGCGACGACAGGCCCGGCTGGTGGGAGCACTACGTGGGACCCGGCAAGCCCATCGACACGGACCGGCACTTCGTCATCTGCGCCAACGTCATCGGCAGCTGCATGGGCTCCTGCGGCCCGTCCTCCATCAACCCGTCCACGGGTCGCTACTGGGGCCTGGATTTCCCCATCGTGACCATCCCCGACATGGTCCGCGCCCAGCGTGAGCTCGTGCGCCATCTCGGCGTCGAGCGCCTGCGGGCCGTGGTCGGCGGGTCCCTCGGCGGCATGCAGACCCTGCAGTGGGCGGCCAGCTACCCGGAGATGGTGGACGGGATCATCGCCCTGGCCACGACGAGCCGCCACTCGGCCCAAGCCATCGCCTTCAACGAGGTGGCCCGGCAGTCCATCATGAGCGATCCCAACTGGAAGAACGGCGACTACTACGACGGCGTGCGGCCGGACCTGGGCCTGGCCGTGGCGCGCATGATCGGGCACATCACCTATCTTTCGGACGAGTCCATGCACGTGAAGTTCGGCCGCGAGCTGCGCGGCGGGGCCTTCGCCTTCAACTTCGAGGGCGATTTCCAGGTCGAGAGCTACCTGCACCACCAGGGCAAAAAATTCGTGGAGCGCTTCGACGCCAACGCCTTCCTCTACGTGACCAAGGCCGCCGACTATTTCGACCTGGACCTGGCCAACCCCGAAAGTCCCGCCAGACGCGCCCTGGCCGGGACAGCGGCCCGCTTTCTGCTCGTGTCCTTCACCTCGGACTGGCTCTACCCGACCTACCAGTCGCGCCAGGTGGTGGACGTGCTGAAGACCCTTGGACGGGACGTCAGCTTCTGCGAAATCACCGCGCCGTGGGGGCACGACGCCTTCCTGCTGCCCGACGAGCGGCTGGAGACCGTCATCCGCGGCTTCCTGGGAGGGCTCCATGGCTGCTGAACGCTGCGCGGACGCCGCGCCGGACCTGCGCTTCGACCTGCGCATCGTGGCCTCGTGGATCGAGCCGGGCAGCCGCGTGCTGGACCTGGGCTGCGCCGACGGCCGGCTCCTGCGCCACCTGCGCGACACCAAGGGGGTCAAGGGGCTGGGCATCGAGCACGACGAGGACGAGGTGGTGTCCTGTGTCGCCCAGGGGCTCTCGGTCATCCACGGCGACATCAACACGGAGCTCCCCGGCTTCCCGGACAAGGCCTTCGACTACGTGGTCGTGTCCCAGACCCTGCAGCAGGCCTACAGGCCCACGGAACTCCTGCATCAGCTGCTGCGGGTCGGGCGGCGGGGCATCGTCAGCTTCCCCAATTTCTGCTGCCTGCAGGTCCGCCTGCAGATGGCCTTCTCCGGCCATGTGCCCGTCACGCCGGAACTGCCGTACCAGTGGTACAACACGCCCAATATCCGCGTGCTGAGCCTGGAGGATTTCAAGACATATTCACGGGCCGTGCCCTTCGCCATCACCCGCTCCCTGGCCGTGAACCCGGCCCCGGACGGGTCGGCCAGACAGGTGCGTTTCTGGCCCAATCTTCTGGCATCATACGGAATTTTCATGATAACCGCCGCGTGAGGAGCGGACCCCGGGCCTGGCCCGGAAAGGAGGAAACATGCAACGATTCGAGACCAAGGCCCTGCACGCAGGGTACGCCCCGGACGCCACGGGTTCCCGCGCCGTGCCCGTGCACCGCACCTCGGCCTATATGTTCAAGGACGCGGATCACGCCGCCGACCTCTTCGCCCTGCGCCAGCTCGGGCACATCTACACGCGCCTCGGCAGCCCTACCCAGGAGGCCCTGGAGACGCGCCTGGCCATGCTCGAGGGCGGCAAGGCGGCCCTGGCTCTGGCCTCGGGCACTGCGGCCATCCACTATACCGTCATCAACATCTGCCGCCAGGGCGACGAGCTCGTCTCGTCCTCGACCCTCTACGGCGGCACGCACACTATGTTCGCGTCCATCCTGGCCGACGCCGGCATCACCACGCGCTTCGTCGACATCCACGACCCGGCGTCCGTGCGCGCGGCCATCAACGACCGCACCAGGCTCATCTACACCGAGGTCATCGGCAACCCGGCCCTGGACGTGGCCAACATCGAGGCCCTGGCGGCCATCGCCCACGAGCACGGGCTGCCCCTGGTGGTGGACGCGACCTTCGTCACGCCGTACCTGTTCCGGCCTCTGGAATATGGCGCGGACATCGTCGTGCATTCGCTGACCAAGTGGATCGGGGGGCACGGCACGGCCATCGGCGGGGCCGTGATCGACGGCGGGACCTTCGACTGGACCGACCCCAAGTTCGCCCTCTACAACGAGCCCGACCCTTCCTACCACGGCCTGCGCTACGCCCATGACCTGGGCGAGCTGAACCCCCTGGCCTTCATCATGCGCCTGCGCCTTGTGCCCCTCAGAAACCTCGGCGCCTGCCTCTCGCCCGACAACTGCTGGATCTTCCTGCAGGGGCTGGAGACCCTGGCGCTGCGCATGGAGCGCCACAGCGAGAACGCCCTGCAGGTGGCCGAATTCCTGTCGGCCCACCCCAAGGTGTCCTGGGTGCGCTATCCCGGCCTGCCGGGCGACCCGTCCCACCAGCTGGCCAAGACCATGTTCCCGCGCGGCTGCGGCGGCATGGTCGTCTTCGGCGTGCAGGGCGGCCTCGACGCCGGGCGGCGCTTCATCGACCGCCTGGGCCTGGTCTCGCACCTGGCCAACGTCGGCGACGCCAAGTCCCTGGCCATCCACCCGGCCAGCACTACGCACTCGCAGCTGTCAGAGGCCGAACAGGCCGCGGCCGGCATCACCCCGGACCTGGTGCGCCTGTCCGTGGGCATCGAGCACATCGACGACATCCTGGCCGATCTGGACCAGGCTCTGCAGTGACGGGACAGAGGCGGGGAGAAGGGATTTCGAATTGTGGATCATAGTGATACGAAATTCACCGAAACTGTATCTTTTTGGGGCACCATGCGTCTTGCGATGAGCTAAACCAGGCATCCAATCCCCCGGTTTTCCAGGATATGGTGCATGTTGGCCGTGTATTTGAATGTACCGCTTCCGCGGAAAATTCCTGTGGCGGTATGACCCGCATTTACCCGCCACGGTCCTCTAACCGGAAGGAGACTGTATGCCGAAGTACATCATCGAGCGCGAGATTCCCGGCGCGGGCAGCATGTCCGCCGAGACCCTGAAGGGCATTTCCCAGCATTCCTGCGGCGTGCTCAGGGAGATGGGCCCGTCCATCCAGTGGGTGGAGAGCTTTGTCACGCCGGACAAGATCTACTGCGTCTACATCGCCGAGAACGAGGCGGCCGTACGCGAGCACGCCACCCGCGGCGGCTTCCCTGCCAACAGCGTGACCGAGGTCAAGACCATCATCGACCCGACGACGTCCGAAGGGTAAGGCGCGGGTCCGGAACCTCGATCGACAGATCAAAATCAGAGGGCCTGCCGGCATCATGTCGGCAGGTCCTCGACGTTTCCGGGACTGCGTGTCCTCTGGACCCTCAAGGCGCGGTCCATCGATTGCAGCGTTCAGCTTCTTGTTTGGTGGAGCGTTCTTCCTTCTGGAAGATGTGCCTGTCATGATTGGCGCTCACCGTTCGTTCCCGTTCAAAAAGCGCCGTTCGCCGCTTAAATCGCGACATATTTCTTGCCAATCACGACAAATCGCGACATGCATGATGTCGCGATTTGTCACTTTTCACCACGGCAAGGCCCAACCATGCCTATTTCCACACAGCGAAAGGCGGAAATCCGCGAAATTCTGCTGCATCATACCGGGGGGCTGACCAGTACCGGCATTCGGGAAGCTCTGAACGATCCTCCGCATCCGCGCACAGTCCAGCGCTGGCTGGCCGAACTCAGGGAGAGTGGCCTTCTGGCGGTTACCGGTCAAGGCCGGGCCACCGTGTACAGCCTGAGCGCCGCGGCCGCGTTCGGCCAGCAGGCGGAGTCTGGGCTGTCCAGCGCCGAGGCCGACGCCGAGGCCAGCATCCCCCTGTCCGAGGAAGGCAGGGAGATTCTGGCCTACATCCGGCGCCCGCGAGCCGGCCGGAACCCGGTCGGGTATGAGCGGAACTTTCTCGATGACTATGTCCCGAATTCAACCTGGTACCTGGGCGAAGTCGCCAGGCGGCATCTGCGGCGCATCGGCGACACGGGCGCGTTCGACAGGCCGGCGGGGACGCATGGCCGGGCGATTCTGAACCGGCTGCTGATCGACCTTTCCTGGGCCTCGAGCCGCCTGGAGGGCAACACGTATTCTCGTCTCGAAACGCGCAACCTGATCGAGTTCGGTCGCCAGGCCGAAGGCAAGGATGCCCAGGATGCCCAGATGATCCTGAACCACAAGGCGGCCATCGAACTGCTGTTGGACGAGGCGGATTTAGTGGGTTTCGACGCGCAGACCTTTCTCAGCCTGCATGGGCTTTTGTCCGAGAACCTGATGTCCGACCCGGAAGCATCTGGACGCCTGCGCACCCGGCCCGTGCATTTCGGCGGGTCCGTCTTCGTACCCCTGGCCTTGCCCCAGGTCGTCACGGAGTGCTTCCACGCCATTCTCGGCAAGGCTGCGGCCATCGTGGACCCTTTCGAACAGGCGTTCTTCGTGCTGGTTCACATCCCGTACCTGCAGCCGTTCGAAGACGTGAACAAGCGGGTCTCCCGCCTCGGCGCCAACATCCCGCTGATCAAGAGCAACCTGTCGCCCCTGACGTTCATCGACGTGCCGGACAGGACGTATGTGGACGCGATTCTGGGCGTGTACGAAATGAACCGCATCGAACTGCTCCGCGACCTTTTTGTCTGGGCCTATGAGCGCTCCGCACGGGAATATGTGGCCGTGCGCAAGAGCCTGGCGGACCCTGATCCGATCCGGCTCCGGTATCGGCAGGAATTGCGGGAGCTGGTCGCAGGTCTCGTGCGGACCGGACGTAACGACGTGTTGCCGGCTGTGGAGCGGTTCGCGGCTGACAGGGTAGGGATACGGGACCGCGAAGCCTTTGTCGAAATGGTGCAGGATGAATTGAAGCGGCTCCATCCGGGAATTCTGGCGCGGTACCGGCTCCGGCTTTCTGAATTCGAGGCCTGGCAGGTTGCGAGAAGGCTGCCATGACCGAGACCCTGTTCAGGGTTTCGCGGGAACGGACATCGGCCGATAGCATGATCAATGCCGTGCTGCGGATGCGTTTCCATACGTCCCATCACGACTCGTGTCGGGCTTCCGACGCCGGAGATGGACGTGTGGGACGACCCGATGTAGGGGCAATGTCATGTAATCATCGCATTTTCCAGGAGGGATCATGGCTTTGAAGCGAGTGGGTATTCTGACCGGCGGGGGCGACTGTTCCGGCCTCAACGCCGTCATCCGGGCCGTGACCCGTACGGCCATCATCCAGTACGGCGCCGAGGTGCTGGGTCTCGAAAACGGTTTCGACGGCCTCATCTTCGGCCACACCATGAAGCTGACCACCGGGAACACCAAGGACATCCTGACCCTGGGCGGGACCATCCTGGGCACGACCAACAAGGGCAACCCCTTCGCCTACCGCGAGTTCGACGAGGAAGGGCAGATCACGGTCAGCGACCTGTCCGAGCAGGCCATGGATACCTTCAGGATGCTGGGCCTCGACTGCCTGTTCGTGGTCGGCGGCGAGGGCACCCTGGAACTGGCCCACAAGTTTCAGCAGATGGGCATGCCCGTGGTCGGCATCCCCAAGACCATCGACAACGACCTCGAAGGCACGGACTACACCTTCGGCTTCCAGACGGCCGTGCAGGTGGCCTGTGACGCCATGGACCGGCTGCACACCACCGGGCGCAGCCACGACCGGGTCATGATCCTCGAAGTCATGGGCCGCAACGCCGGCTGGATCGCCCTGGAGTCGGGGCTGGCCGGGGGCGCGCACATCATTCTCATTCCCGAGATCCCCTACAACCTCGACAACGTGGTGACCAAGATCCAGTACCGCATCCGCGGCAAGAGCCCGTTCAGCATCATCATGGTGGCCGAAGGGGCCCGCGAGGAGGGCGGGGAGCGCATCACCCAGGGCACGGCCGCCAGCCGCCTGCAGGGTGTGGAGCAGTTGGGCGGCATCGGCTTCCACCTGGCCAACCAGATCCGGGAGCGCATTCCCCTCGAAGTGCGGACCACGGTCCTGGGTCACATCCAGCGCGGTGGCTCGCCCACGGCCTTCGACCGGGTGCTCGGCACGCGCCTGGGCGCCGCGGCCGTGGACGCGGCGGCGCGCGGCGAGTTCGGGACCATGGTGGCCCTGAAGACGCCGGACATCGTGCTCGTGCCCCTCTCGGAACTGGCCGGGCTGTGCCGCACCGTGCCCCTGGACCACCAGCTCATCCGCACGGCCGAGGCCACGGGCGTGAACCTGGGCCGCGGAGCCATGTAGCCGGACCCCAAGGAGGACATCATGACCGGACAGACGGACCCGCGCGTGCTCTTCGCCGCGGAGCGCACGCTCTTCTCCTGGAACAGGACGGGCATCTCACTCATGGCCTTCGGATTCGTCGTCGAGCGCTTCGGCCTCTACATGCAGATCCTGGGCGTGCAGGGCGTGCTCGGGGCCCAGCGGCACCTGTCCTTCATCGGCGGCATGGGCTTCATCCTGCTCGGCGCCTTCGTCGAAATCTATTCCGTGCTCCAGCACAGGCATTTCCTGGCCTCCCTGCACGAGATGGACATCCCTGTCGGCTACAACACCCGCGCGGCCATGGCCATCAACGTGGTTGTGGGATTCATGGGCGTTATGCTGTGCGGATATCTTTTTCTCGGCGTGCTCTGAGTTGAAGGCCGGCCGCAGGGCCGGAGGCCGCGCTGTGCAGAGCGTAACCGCGATATTTGAAAACGGACGGCCGGCCCGGGAACTTCCCGGGTCGGCCGTCCGGCGTCGTGCGTGCATCGTCAGACCGGAAACTTGCGCACCAGATATTCCATGAACCGCGATTTGACCTGGTTCGTGGCCATGGCCTGCTTGATGGGCGGGAGTTTCAGGATCACGCCCAGCACTGCGGCCAGGGCGCGGTGGTTCCAGAGGACGCGGTTGTCGAAGATGAGGTGCTGGAGCTTGCCGCGCTCCAGGGCCATGACCACGGTGCGGTGCACGGAGTTGAGCGGCGTGATGATGCGCTTCTCCCGCGGCTTGAGGGACAGGGCCTTGTCCGGGCAGGCGCGCACGCATACGCCGCAACCCAGGCAGATGTTCTCGTCCACGCGGGCCTTCTTGCGCTTGGGCTGGCGCGGGTCGTTGGCCGAAACCACGCCCATGGCCTCCACGGGACAGGCGGCCGCGCACTTGCCGCAGCCGGTGCAGGCGTTCTCGTCCACCTTGGGCAGAAAGTTCGTGGTGTGCACGGGGTGGAGGCTGCCGAACTTGCGGGCCGCGATCATGGCCTCGCAGCAGCAGCCGCAGCAGTTGCAGATGAAGTTGACCCGCTCGCGCACGTTCTCTCCGAACTGCACCAGCCCGTGTTCCTGCGCCTGGTCCAGCAGGTCCAGGCACTCGGCCGTGTCCACGGGTCGGGCGTGGCCGTGGCGGGACAGGGATGCGGCCGAGGTGTTGAAAGTCATGCAGATGTCCTTGGGTGCGTCGCAGTCGCGGCCCACGTGCTGCATCTTGTGGCGGCAGTAGCAGGTGCTGATGGCCCGGTGGGAGGCCGTGCGGATGACCTCGCTGGCCCGTTCGTAGTCGAGCACATGCACGGCGTTTTCGGCCGAGAGCATTGGCTCCTGCACGAAGACGCGGCCGAGCTGCGTCTCGCCGTCGGCGAAGAGGGCGCGGACAAAGTCCTCCTCGACGTTCAGGTACTGGTAGAAGAGCTCGGCCAGGGCTTTCTGGTCGATGTCGCCGCGCGTACGCATCATGGAGAACTCGAAGAACCCGGCCATGGGCGGGGGCAGGACGTAGGTAGTGCTTCCGTCTTCGGCCACGATGTCCACGAGCATGGCCCGCCCCGCGAGGTCGTCGAGAATGTTCCGGGTTTGCGTCAGGTCCATCTTCCAGACTTCGGCCGCCTTCTCGGGCGTGAAGGGTTTGATGGGCAGCAGGGCGATGAGTTCGGCCTCACGCTCGGAAAAGAGGATCTTCAGGATCTTGTGCAGGGACGTCGATGGCGGGGCGCCCTGGGGACAGCGGTTCAGGCGTTCGGTGAGCTCCGCGTAGCCGGAGCGGTGCGAGTGGTGCGACATGGCGGCTCCTCCGTGAAATTTTCCGAACCATAAGCCTGTCGAGCCGCCGAATAAAGCGAAAATTCGGCAATTCTGGCCGGGAGTTGCAGCTTGTGTCCCCCTCTCGCGTGGAACGCGAATGTCATACAGGCGGCAACAATGTTGAAGTTTACGCGGTTTTGTCTTACATTTCTTGTATGTTGTCGAATTTATGCAAAACAATGCTCCTCCTCGTCTGCCTCGGCCTGCCATGGGCGTGTCCGGCAGCCGAGGTCGCAGCCAACGCCGTGACCTGGATGCACGCGGATTTCCCCCCGTTGCGCATCGTCGACGGGCCGTACGCCGGGCAGGGGCCGTCGGACATGATCCACGGCCTCATGCGCTGCGAGATGCCCGACCTGGACCATCATGTCCTGACCGCCAACCTGAGCCGGACCATGAATTGGATGCAAAAAGGGGAGAAGGTTCTGGCGGTGGGGATCATCCCCAACCCGGAGCGGGATGCCTGCATGCAGTATTCGATTCCATGCGTGCTCGTTCCGCCGGCCTGCCTCGTGGTCAGGGCCGACGATGCGGGCAACGCTCAGGGCGGCCGGGTTGCTCTCCGGGAATTCGTGGCCAGGAAGGTCCTGGGCGTGGCCGTGGACAGGTCCTACGGCCCCGAGGTGGATACCGTGCTGCGGACCGCGCCCGACCAGCCCCGCATCGTGGCCCACACGGGCTCCAACCTGCTCGGCAGCCTGCTGGACATGCTCCTGCGGGGCAGGGTGGACGGGGTGCTGGCCTACCCCTTCGAAGCCACGTACGTGGCCCGCATGAAAGGCCGGGAGCGCGACATCGCCCTCGTCCCCCTGAAGGAGGCGCTGGTCCCGGTCGTCGGCCGCATCGCCGCGCCGCGCACCGCCTGGGGATCGGACATGATCGTCCGGGTCAACGCCGTGCTGCAGCGTCATCGGGGCACGCAGGAGTACAGGCAGGCCTTCGAACGCTGGCTTCCCGCCGGGGCCGTCGAGGACTACCGGGCCATGTACGACGAATTTCTGCTCGCCAAATGAGTTTCCTGCCGACCGCGGCCTCGTGCCGTAGGTCCGGGCCTTTTCACGCCGTCAATCCAGACATGGATCGCTGCCAGCACCTTGCCGGCATCCCACACGTCAGTACCAGTATCCCCACCAGCCCCCGCGCGGCCGCTGCCGCAGGCGGACGTGGGGGAAGGAGGGCGGTTCGAAGGAATAGCCGCCCCAGGCGCCTGGCGTCCGTTCCGGCCGCAGGTCGCGCAGGCGCCTGACGCGTTCCTCCGTGGTCGGGTGGGTGCGCAGCCAGGACGGTTCGGGCAGGCCCCGGCCCGGGAAGAAAATGCGCCGTAGAAAGCCGTTCTGGACCCGTTCCAGCTTGAGCAGGGCCGAGGCCAGCCCGTCGGGGTCGTCGGTCAGGCGGGCGGCGGTCAGGTCGGCGTCGAATTCGCGGGTGCGGGACAGGCCGAGCTGGGCCAGGAGGCTGACCTGCGGCGCTGCGGCCAGGAGGATGAGGGGCCACCAGTCCACGTCGCCGCCGGCCAGGGCCTGGGGCAGAGAGAGGAAGATGAGCACGAGGCCCACGAAGCTCATGGCCGAGGTGATGCGCGAGATGACGTCGGCCAGGCCCATGACGAAGAGGTCGCCGTGGGCGATGTGGGCCGTCTCGTGGGCCAGCACCGCGACGAGCTCGCGCGGGGAGAGGGTGCGCAGCAGGCCGTCGGTCACGGCGATGACCGACGCGTCGCGGCTGCCGACGGCGAAGGCGTTGACCATGGGGCTCGGCACCCACCACAGGGACGGCGGATTCGGGAGGCCGACGCGGCCGGACAGCACGGACAGGGCTTGATGGTATTCTGGCGCCTGGGCCGGGGAAACGGGGCGGGCGCCGTACATCCTGAGCACCCAGCGGGCCGAGAGCCGCGGGGAGAAGATGAGCAGGAACGCGCCCCAGATCACGAGAAACCACAGGCCGTCGGGCCCCCAGAGCATCCAGCCGACGAAGCCGGCGTAGCCCGTCATGAGGCCGAGCAGGAGCAGGGTCTGGAAGCGGTTCAGGCCGCGGTGGGAGGAGAAGCGGACGGGATCGATGGATGGGGTGCGCATGGGGCTCTCCGTTGCTTGGGTTGCCGGTCAACGGATTTTCATAAGCACGATCCCGCCCGGAACAAGGGGACGCCCAGCCGCCGTCAGTCGATCCGCACCGCGACCTTGCCCATGGTCCGGCCTGCGGCCACGAGATCGTGGGCCTTGGCGATGTCCCGCCAGGAGAGCGTGTGTCCGAGATGTGGGCGCAGCCTGCCCCCGGCGGCCAGCTTCGCGGCCTGACGCATGATTTCGCCGTGGGCCTCGCGCCCCTGGCCGGTGAGCAGAGGCAGGAGCATGAAGACAACGGACAGGCTCAGGCTCTTGGCGTGCATGGGCGAGAGGTCGTGGGTGGAGCGCGTGTTGGTGGAGACCACGGCGCCCCCCGGCGCCGCCGCGGCGAAGGACGCGTCCAGGTTTGTCCCTCCCACGGTGTCGAAGACGATGTCGAACCCCCTGCCGTCCGTAAGCCTGGCCACGTAAGCCTCGGGCTTCTCCTGGCGGTAGTCGATGACCTTGTCCGCGCCCAACTCCCTGGCCAGGTTTGCCTTTTGCGTCGACGACACGGTGGTCGCCACGCGGGCTCCCGCGGCCTTGGCCAACTGCACGGCCACATGCCCCACGCCCCCGGCCCCGGCGTGGACGAGCACGAACTGTCCAGGCGTGATCCGCGCACGGTCGAAGAGGGCCTGCCAGGCGGTGATGGTCACAAGCGGCAGGGAGGCCGCCTCTTCCATGGTCAGGTTCGTCGGCTTTGGGGCCAGCAGCCGCGCGTCGCAGAGCATGAACTCGGCCAGGGCTCCGGGGAGGTCGGCGATGCCCCCGGCGCAGCCGAAGACCTCGTCGCCGGGCCAAAGATCTTCCACGCCTTCTCCTACGGCCTCCACCACGCCGGCCACGTCCATGCCCAGAACGGCGGGCAGGGCCGGTGCGAAAGCCGGTTGCATGACCCGCATCTTGATGTCGATGGGGTTCACGCTTGTGGCGGCCACCCGCACGAGCACGTGGCCGGGTTTCAGGGCCGGCGCGCCGATTTCGCCCGGGCGGAAATCAGGCGTTTCGCCGTATGTATGCAGGAGTTGCGCTTTCATGGTAACCTCCCATGTCATGTTGCAGGCACGTTACCCCCAAACGACGGCGCAGAGAAAGTGTTTTTCATGCCCGACGGGTCCGGTCACAGCGCCTCAGCCGCAGCGATCACCGCGACCCTGGGGGCCAGGGCGTTCAGGGCGATGAGGTGGATCATCTCGCTGACCGTGGTGCAGCAGTCCGCAAGGATCGACACCCGGTACTTTTCCGCCGCCTTGGAGATGGCCGTGTGGGTCACGCAGTTCTGAGTCATCATGCCGCAGACGAGAATCTCCTCCGTTCCGCACGCCTTCAGAATCCCCTCCAGTTCCGTTCCGAGGAAGGCGTCCGCGTTCACCTTGATCACGACCCGGGCGTCCGGCGCCGCCGCCCTGACATCCGGGTGCAGCTCCACGCCCGTGGTGCCGGCGTTGAAGAACGGCGCGAGGCCTCTGGCGGCGTCGGCCACGTGCTGCACGAGGATGACAGGCATCCCGGCCTCCCGCGCCTTGCTCATGGCGCCCAGGACGTTGCCGAGGGTCGCGGCGGCGTTCCAGAGGGGAAAAGCCCCGCCCGGAAAATAGTCGTTCTGCAGGTCGATGACGATGAGGGCCTTGTGCGATGCGTTCATGGATGCCTCCCGGGTTTCGGCACGGCGACCTTCGCCGCGCATGCAGGAAACATAGTGGCTGGAAAGGCTTGACGGAATGGTCTGTTTGGACAAAAAAATTGTCTAAATCGACAATCGGGAGGGCATATGCGTGTGGGAATCCTGGCCTACGACTCCTGCCTCGCCTCGGGCGTGCACGGTTTTTCCGATACGCTGGCCGTGGCCAATCTGGCCTCTGGACGGGAGGTGTTCGAGACCGCCGTGCTGAGCGCCGACGGCGCCCCGGTGCGCTGTTTCGCCGGCGCCCTGCTGCAGGCGGACGCCGCCCTCGGCGACGCTGGGGCGGGTCTGCGGCAGTGGGACATCGTCTATGTCCCGCCGGCCTTCGGCCTGACGGAACCGGATGCGGCAACGGTTTCGTGGGTCGGCCGGGCGCACGCTTCCGGGGCCGTGGCCTGCGGTGCCTGCGCGGGCGTGTTCTTCCTGGCCGAGGCAGGCATACTCCGGGGGCGTCCGGCCACCACCCACTGGGGCTTGGCGCAGGTCTTCGCCGCCCGTTACCCCGACGTGGCCCTGGAGCCGGACCGCATGCTCGTGGACGGCGGTGACTACGTTTGCGCCGGCGGCGTGACGGCCTACTTCGATCTGGCCCTGCACCTCGTCGCCCGCCACATATCGCCGGAGGCGGCCTTGTCCTGCGCCAGGACGCTTCTTCTCGACCCCGGCAGGCTCCGTCAGACCCCGTACATGAGCCTGCTGCCCCTGCCTTCCGCCGGGGACGAGGCCGTGGCGGTGGCGCGGCGCTGGATCGAGGACAACCACGCCCGGCCCGTGAGGATCGGCGAAGTGGCTGCGGCCGCGCACCTGACCGGGCGGACCCTGCTGCGACGCTTCCGCAGGGCCGTGGGCCGCACCCCCGCCCAATATCTGCAGGCCGTGCGCATTGAGCGGGCCAAGCGCCTGCTGGAAACGGGCGGCGAGTCGACGGGCGAAATCTCGTCCATGGTGGGATATGCCGACGCCACGGCCTTTTTCAAGGCTTTCCGGGAACTCACGGGGCTCTCGCCGGGCGCGTACAGGCGGCGTTTCGGCCTGTCCGGCGGTCCGGAATGACAAAGGGCCTCCCTGCGCAGCAGGAAGGCCCCCGGACGTAAGCTCGCAGTGCGTCTAGTCCTCGATGTCCTTCAGGTATAGTTCGCGCATGGCCACCTTGTTGGTCTTGCCCACGCTGGTGCGGGCGATGGCCCCCACCAGGCGCGCCCGCAACAGCACCGCCTCCTTGGGCAGCACGCCCCTGTCCACGAAACCCTTGACGTGCTGGACGATTTCCTTCTCCTGGGGGGCGGCGCCGGGCTTGGGAACCACCAGCGCCAGCGGCGTCTCGCCCCAGCGCAGGTCGGGCCGTCCGATGACTGCGGCCTCGGCCACGTCGGGGTGCTGCAGGATGATGTCCTCCATCTCCAGGGAACTGACCCACTCGCCGCCGACCTTGATGACGTCCTTGGTGCGGTCCGTGATGCGCAGGCTGCCTTCGGCGTTGCGGCAGGCCACGTCGCCGGTGTTCAGCCAGCCGTCGGTCCACAGCCGCTTGGAGTTGCTCTCGTCCTTCAGGTAGGAGGCCGTCAGCCAGGGCGTGCGGACCTGCAGGGCGCCGGGCGTCTTGTCGTCGTTCGGGACTTCCAGCCCCTCGTCGTCCACCAGGCGCAGCCGCACCATGGGCAGGGCCTTGCCCGTGCGGGTGCGCAGGGCGATTTGCGTCTCGCGGTCGAGCTGCAGTTCGGTGTCCGACAGATGGGACAGGCTCAGGATGGGGCAGGTCTCGGACATGCCGTAGCCCGTGAAGGCGTCGATGCCCCGCTCCAGAGCGGCGGCGCAGACGGCTTTGGGCATGGCCGCGCCGCCGATGACCACGCGCCAGGCGCTCAGGTCGTACTGCGCGCACTTGGGGTCCGTCAGGAGCATGTGCAGGATGGTCGGTACGCAGTGGCTGAAGGTGACTTTTTCGACACTGATGAGCCGGGCCAGCGCCTCGGGTACGTACCTGCCGGGATAGACCTGTTTCACGCCGAGCATGGTCGCCATGTAGGGGATGCCCCAGGCGTGGACGTGGAACATGGGCGTGATGGGCATGTACACGTCCTCGCGGTGGAAGCGCCCCTGGGTGGCGTTGGTGCCCAGGGCGGCGAGGCCGCCCAGGGTGTGCAGGACGAGCTGGCGGTGGCTGAAGAAGACGCCCTTGGGCAGGCCCGTGGTGCCCGTGGTGTAGAAGGTCGTGGCGCGGGTGTTCTCGTCGAAGTCCGGGAAGTCGGCCAGGGGTTCGCTTGCCGCCAGGAGCGCCTCGTACTCGCCGGCCAGGGGCAGGGAGGTGGCGGGCGCGTCCCCGTCGTCGGTCAGCAGGATGAATTTCCCCACAGTGTCGAGCCGACCGCGAATCTGCTCCAGCAGGGGCAGGAAGTCGGAATTGACGAGGATGACGTCGTCCTCGGCATGTCCGATGGTGTAGACCATCTGCTCCGGCGAGAGGCGGATGTTGATGGTGTGCAGGACCGCGCCGATCATGGGCACGGCGAAGTAGCACTCCAGGTAGCGGTGGCTGTCGTAGTCCATGACGGCCACGGTGTCGCCGGGACCCACGCCCTGGGCCATGAGGGCCGCGGCCAGACGGGCCACGCGCTCGCGGAACTGCGCGTAGGTGAAGCGGAGAGTTCCTGCGTAGACGATCTCCTGGTTCGGATCGTCCTGGATGGGGGCCTGGAGGATATTCTTGATGAGGAGCTGCTGAGTCGGATTCATTGCTGTCCTTTGATGTCTGACGTGTTGATGGTACGCTACGTTTCGCTACATGCCCGCAATGGGCAGGGCATGGAGGTTTTCTCCGAATGGGACGGTGTCGTGGCCGAGGTGCAGGACGACGCCCCGCAGAAATTTTCCGGGGCAGGACTGGGCCAGGAGCCGCAGGCCTTTGAAGTCGGACGCCGTGGGCGAGGCCGAGGCCTTGATTTCCACCCCGACGATGTTGCCGGCCGGGTCTTCCAGGATGAGGTCAACCTCCTGGCCGGCGTGGGACCGGAAATGGTTCAGGGCGACCCTGCTGCGGGACCATGTCGCGTGCTTGGCGATCTCGCAGACCACGAAATTTTCAAGGAGGTGTCCGAAGGCATGTCGGTCGTGCGTCAGCCGGTCGGGGTTCATCCCGGCCAGATGGGCGGCCAGACCCGTGTCCGAGAAGAGGAGCTTCGAGGCCTTGGTGACCCTCTTGCCGATGTTCACGGCCCAGGCCGGCAGTTCGCGGATGAGGAACGTGGCCTCCAGGATGGCCATGTAGCGTTTGAGCGTCGTCTGGGGGATGGTCAGGCCGCGCGAGATGTCGGCGTAGGACAGGAGCTGGCCGGTGCGCGAGGCCAGGAGCTGGAGCAGGCGGGGCATGGCGGTCAGGTCCTGGATGCTCGAGATGTCGCGCACGTCGCGCTCCACGATGGTGGTCACGTACGCGGAAAACCAGGCCTGCCTGCGCCGTTCGCCGCTTCTGGCCAGCACTTCGGGGTAGCCGCCCGTGAGTACGGCGTTCATGACATCGGCCTCGGTCGGCGCGGGCCAGTCCAGGTCCGGGCCGAACAGGGCGTCCACGAGGTTGGCGTTTGACCCCCGGATTTCCGCCCGGGACAGGGGCCACAGGTCGAAGAGTTCCATGCGGCCCGCCAGGGAGTCGGTCACGCGCAGGCCGGCCATGATGTCTGCGGAGCCGGTCAGGATGAAGCTGCCGGGAGTGCGGTCCCGGTCCACATGCTCCTTGATGGCGGGCAGGAGTACCGGCGCTTTCTGAATCTCATCGATGACGACCGGTTTACCGATCCCCGCGATGAACCCGGCCGGGTCGTTCTGAGCCGCCGAGAGCGCCGTGGCGTTGTCCAGGGTGACATATTCCGACGAGATGTGCTCCGGAATCAGGTCCCGAACCAGGGTCGTTTTACCGGTCTGACGTGCACCACGGATAAGCACGACAGGTGTGTCTGTCAGTGATTCCAGAATGTTGGATGAGATATGGCGTGTGTACATGGACGGCAATGTATGGTTTGTGTGGTTGAAAATCAACCATTTCATGGACGATTTTCAACCATTTAGTGGACGATTTTCATCCACCTTGCCCGGCATCCAGGATCGGGCACAGCGTTTCAGCCCCTTCGGGCTGGACCTCGGGGCGGGTCGGACATATCAGGATGTTCTGATTCGCGTTCACCACAAGGAGGTCACCATGTCCATGTATTCCAAGTTCGCCGAGTGGTACGACCGCATTTTTCCCTTCAGTCCGGGCGTCTACGCCTTTCTGAACCATCATCTCGGCGACCGGGGCGGGCCGGTGCTGGACCTGGGTTGCGGCACGGGCGACTACTGCGCGGCCTTCACCCGCGACGGAGTCCGGGCCGTGGGCGTGGACCTCGATCCGGCCATGATCTCCCAAGCCAGGACGCGCGGGCCCGAGACCGAGTTCCATGTCATGGACATGGCGGAGTTCCCGACCCTCGGCGGGCCCTGGAACATGATCTACTCCATCGGCAACACGGCCGCCCACCTGTCCCGCGACAGGTTCTGGGGGTGCGTCGAGAACGTGGCCGCGAGGCTTATGCCCGGCGGCGTCTGGATCGTGCAGGTCATGAACTGGGATTACGTCCTGGGCCTGCCCGCCTTCACCTTCCCGGCCAAGGTCATGGACGGGGCGGTCTTTCACCGCGCCTACGAGGACATCACGCCCGACGGCCTGACCTTCCGCACGGGCCTGGACATCGAGGGCAGGCGGGTCTTCGACGACCAGGTGCGCCTGCATCCCCTGCCGTCGGCCGACATCGTCGCCGGCCACGAGGCGCGCGGCTTCCGCCTGGTCGAGCACGTCTCGGACTACGCCGGCAGTGGGTTCGACCCGGACGTGTTCTCTGCCAACATCTTCGTTTTCACCAGATAAGGACGGTACGGATGGATTTCATGACGATCATGGGGCAGAGCACGCTCTTCAGGGGTCTGCCCGAGGATGAGCTGCGGCGGCTGGAAGGCATCGGCGAGCTGCGCGAGTTCGACAAGGGCGACATGCTCTTCCAGGAGGGCAGGGAGGGCGTCGGCTTCTATGTCGTGGCCAGTGGGCAGGTGAAGGTCTTCAAGATGTCATTCGACGGTCGCGAACAGATCCTGCACATCCTTGGCCCCGGCGACCCCGTGGGCGAGGTGCCCGTCTTCGCCGGGATGACCTATCCGGCCAACGCCCAGGCCATGGGCAAGGCCGGACTCTACTTTTTCCCGCGCAAAAAGCTCATCGAACTCTACCGCGAGAGCCCGTCCCTGGCCATGAACATGCTGGCCGTGCTGTCCAGGCGCCTGCGGGAATTCACGGTCCTCATCGAGAACCTGTCTTTAAAGGAGATCCCCCAGCGCCTGGCTACCTACCTCGTCCACCAGCAGTCCCTGAAGCCCGTCTCGGTCCGGGTCAAGCTGAACGTGACCAAGGGCGTGCTGTCGAACATCCTAGGCACGTCCCAGGAGACCCTCTCGCGCGTGCTCGGGAAGCTCAGCCAGGAGGGCTTTATCGAGGTCCAGGGCAAGGAGATCAGCATCCTGGACATGGAGCGGCTCAAGAGCCTGGCCGAGGGAGAGATGCGGCTGTAGAAGGCTGAGAGATATACGAAGCCCAAACCGGAGGCCCGCTTTTCAGGACGTCGCCGTTACAGCCCCTTCTTCGGGTCAAAATCCTGGCCCAACGCGGCAGGCGACGTGATGGGCCAGCTGCCCGAGAAGCGTTTCAGGAACGGGTAGCGGCGCATGAAGTCCTGCACGATGGACACGCGGCCGATGTTCACGGCCAGGAGCGTGACGATCATCATCGGGAAGGGCGCCACCTGGAAGACCTGGGCCGGGACCGATGGGAAGAGCTCCTGCAGGTAGATGCCCGAAACCTGCAGTGCCGCGAAGAAATAGGCGCCGATGGCCGCCCGCACCGGGTGCCAGCCGCCGAAGATGACGATGGCCAGTGCGATCCAGCCCGCGCCTTCGCAGCCCTGGGGCCGCCCCCAGCCCGGTTTCACGGCCAGGGAATAGGCCGCTCCCGCCAAGCCGACCAATGCCCCGCCGATCAGACAGGCCGCGAGCCGGGTCAGCCGCACGCGGATGCCGCGGCCGAAGGCTGCCCGCGGCGATTCGCCCACGGCCCGCAGGCGCATGCCGCCGACCGTCTTGTACATCCACCACCAGCACAGCACGATGGCCGCCAGGCTCAGGGCCACCACCGGCGACTGCCGCCCGAGCAGGGCGTCCAGCACGGGCGTCTCCGACAGGCCGGGGATGCCCCAGAGGCCGAAGGTCGGACCGGGCTGGCGGGAGTAGGAATGCCCCAGGAAATAGGCCAGGTCGCGGCACAGCAGGGTCAGGATGAAGCCCACGGCCAGTTGTGACTGCCCGAGATAGATGTTCGTCAGGCCCAGGATGGCGGCCGCGGCCGCGCCCACGGCCATGCCGCCCAGGGCGCCCGTCCAGGGGCTGCCCGTGGCCGATGCCAGGGCGAAGGCCGCCATGGCCGAGAGCAGCATGGTGCCGTCCAGGGACAGGTTGATGACCCCGGCCTTCTCGGTGATGGTCTCGCCCAGGGTCGCCAGGACCAGCGGGGCGCCGGCCAGGAGTATCCCGGCCAGGACGAGGGCGAACTCGTGCATCAGCATCCCTCCCTGCGGCGGATGAGCCAGGCGCGCAGGCCCTGGGTCACGAACACGGACAGGACCATGAAGCCCTGGATGACGCCGCTTAAGGAGGAGTCCAGGTTCAGCTGCAGGGGCAGCTGGATGGAGCCCACGTTCAGGACGGCGAAGAAGAGGCAGATGAAGGGCACGGGCAGGATGCGGAAGGACGCCATCATGCCCACCAGCAGGGCCGTGTAGCCGTAGCCCGAGGAGATGCTCGGCAGCAGGCGGTGGTAGACGCCCAGGACCTGCACGGCCCCGGCCAGGCCGCCCAGGGCGCCGCACAGGGCGAAAGCCTGCAGCATGCGCCGTCTGGGGCTCAGGTCGAAGAGGCGGGCTGCCTTGGGGTTCTGCCCGACGGCCTTGAGCCCCAGGCCCCATTGGGTGCGCGTCAGCAGTACGGCCACGAGGCAGATGGCCGCGCAGGCCAGGCCAAGTGCCGTCCAGCTGGCGGCCAGGCCGCCGATGCGGTCCAGCCACAGGCCGGCGTCCAGGGTCTCGGTGCCGCTCATGGAGGCCACTCCGGGGCGTTTCCAGGGTCCGAAGATGAGCCAGATGGTCAGGCCCATGGCCACGAAGTTGAGGCCCAGACCCGAAAAGATCTCGTGCACCCGCCCCCATGTCTTCAGCAGTCCGGCCAGCAGCGCCCACAGCGCCCCGCCGAGCATGCCGGCCGCCAGGGCCATGGCGATGTGCGCGGGCCCGCCCTGGTCCACGGGCATGAGCGCTCCCGTGCAGAAGACGGCCCCGAGCACGACCTGGCCCTCGATGCCGATGTTCCACAACCGGGCCGTGAAGGGCACGAGCAGACCGGCCGAGCAGAGCATGAGCGGCACGAAGACCGTCAGCACCTGGCCGAACTTCGACATGGAGCCCAGACCGCCCAGCACGAGGATGCGCAGGGTTTCAAGGGGGGGCGCGCCCGAAGGCAGGGCCACGAGGACCGTCAGGACCAGGGCCAGGGCCAGGGCGGCCAGCAGCCACAGGATCTGTTCCATCCAGACGCTACGCTGCATGCCAGGACTCCAGGTTTTTGCCGGCCATCAGCGCGCCGAGGGTTTCGACGGTCGCGGCCGAACGGGGAACGTCGGCCACGAGCATGCGGTCGAAGAAGACCAGGACCCGGTGGCTGTGCTCGATGACCTCATCCAGGTCCGGGGAAAAGAAGAAGATCGTCGCGCCGTCCCGGCAGCGTTCGCGCAGGTGTTCCCAGACCTGCAGGGACGAGCCCGCGTCCAGGCCGCGCGTGGGGTGTTCCATGAGCAGGAGCGGGGCTCCGTCGGGGATCAGAGACAGGAGCAGGCGCTGCTGGTTGCCGCCGGAGAGGGACTTGGCCGGGGTGTCGGGGTGGGCGCGCAGGTTGAAGCGGCCTTCGCACTGTTCCCGGCGGAAATCCTCCAGGCGCGCGGCCTGGTCCGGGAAGGCCAGGAGAATGTGCTCGCGGATGGACAGGTCCGGGAAGAGGGCCTGGCTCATGCGGTCGGCCGGCACGAAATGCACGCCGGCTTTGTGCAGCGCCTTGAAGTCGTTGCGCTCGAACCGGCGGCCGTCGAGCTCGAGTGCGCCCTCGGCCAGGCGGTCCAGGCCGCACAGGCCGCGCAGGAAGAGTTCCTGCCCGCTGCCGTCGAGGCCGGCCAGGCCGATCATCTCGCCGGGGGCCGCAGAGACGCCCAGGGGGCCCAGATGGTACTTCGGCCCGGCGAAGACGGCCCGGTCCAGGACCATGCGGCGCGTCTGCGGGGCGGACACGGGCGGGACGTCCCCGGCCCGGTCCACGGCCTCGCCGAACATGAGGCGCACCAGCTCGTCCTCTCCGCAGGGCGTTTCCAACGTGGACACGAGGCGGCCTTGGCGCATGACGAAGATGGCGTCGGCCATCTCCAGGGCTTCGGAGAGCTTGTGGGTCACGAGCACCACCGTGTGGTCCTCCTCCCGCGCCAGGCGGGTCAGGAGGCCGAAGAGGCTGCGCTTCTGCTCGGGGGTGATGCCGGTGGTGGGTTCGTCGAGGATGAGCGTCGTGGCGCCGAGGTCCAGCAGGCGCAGGAGTTCCAGCAGCTGGCGCTCGCCCACGGTCAGGGATGAGATGGCTTCGCCCGGCAGGAAGCAGACGCCCAGGTGGTTGGACAGCTCGCCCAGCTTGTCGATCACCTGGTCCCTGGTGCGGGCCGTCCCGCCCAGTCTGAAATTCTCCCAGACGGGCAGGGCGGGGAAGTCGAGAGGGTCCTGGTAGAGCATGCCCACGCCCAGGCTGGCGGCCAGGGCCGGGGTCAGCCTGGCGTGGGACCGGCCGCGCACGGTGATGGTCCCGGCGTCGGGCACGGTGTGGCCGGCAAGGATGCGCATGAGCGTGCTCTTACCGGCCCCGTTTTCTCCCACCAGGGCGTAGATGCGGCCGGGTTCCAGGGTCAGGCTGATGGAATCGTTGGCCCGGACCCGGCCGTACTGTTTGCCGATGTCGGTGAGGACGATCATCTTACTTGGCGCTGGACTGGCCTTCCATGCCCTGCAGCAGCTGCGGCAGGGACCAGACCTGCTCGTCCGAGGCCTCCTGGCCGTCCTTCAGGAAGACGGAGCCGTCCTGGAAGTTGAGGGGGCCCTTGAACAGGCTGACCTTCTTGGCGCCGAGGTCGGCGACGAAGGCGTCGAGCCTGGCCTTGTTCTCGGCGCTCAGGCCTTCGCCGGCCTTGAAGCCGACAATGGAGGCGTCGTGGTCGTTGATGTCGGCCCAGTGCGGGGTGACCCATTCGAAATCCTGCTTCCACGTGCCGCCCTGCACGGCCTTGGCCTGGCGCAGGAAGTCCGGGCCCCAGTTGAAGTAGGGCACGCCGATGCAGGTCGGGCCCTGGCCTTCGCAGGCCTTGGCGTAGTCGTAGGGGATGGCCCAGGCGTCGCGGCCCTGGTCGCGCTTCTGACGGGCCACGGTCACGGCCTCGGGGGTGTCGATGCCGGAGATGACCACGTCGTAGCCGCCGTCGAAGAAGGACGTGGCGACCTGGGTCGGGTCCGTGGTCACGCCGGGGATGTTGAACCAGAAGCCGATCCAGCTGACCTTGAACTGCAGGTCTTCGGCCTTCTTGCCGAGCACCTTTGTCCAGGCGTAGCGGGCGCCCAGGAAGGCGGAGGCGGCCAGGCGGCGGGTTTCCTCGTTGATCAGCGGGCCCAGGTAGGCGATCTTGCCCGTCTTGGAGGTCAGGGCGGCGGAGAAGCCGGCCATCATCTTGCCGTACTCCATGCGCCCGAAAAGGTTGCCCAGATTGGCCGGGGCCTTGCCGGTCAGGACGTCGTCGCCCGAGGCGTGGATGAAGGTCTTGTCCGGATGCAGGCTGGCGGCCTCGCGGATGCCGTCCTTCATGTCGTCGGACCCGGCGATGATCAGGTCCGCGCCCTTCTCGATCAGGTCGTCGACGACCTGCGGGATGGTCAGGCCGGGACGGTCGGCCGGGTTGACCTTGTCCAGGTATATGAGCTTGGCGCCGGGGAGCTTCTCCTCGACGTACTTGCCGCCCTCGTACTGGGCCTGGCTGTACCCCTTGTCGTTGTAGGGGCCGACCAGGATGAGGCCGATGGTCAGGTCCTTGGCCATGGCCATGGACGGACACAGAAGCAGGGCCGAAAGCCCCAGGGAAACCAGAAAACGCTTCATGTTTTCCTCCGAAGGGTGCGGGCGCGATCTCGCCGCGCCGGGATGTGGGCTCCCGCGCGGCCAGATGCCTGCGGAAGCCGGGTCCAATAGGTGTGCGGGACGGAAAAGTAAACCCCGACTTTGCCACCATGGGCCGTGAAGTCAACAGGTGGTTCGGCCCGCGCCGATCGTGGTGGGAGATCGCTTCGCCGTGTGTGCAAAGACGCGTTCGGCGTTGCCAACTCGCCGAAAATATGATCAATCCATACGACATGCCACCGGCCTCGGGAGGGGACATGACAGTTGGAAATACGACCGATATCGAGAAGCTCAAGGAGACCCTGTTCTCTCTCATGCTCGACGCCGAGCGCGAGGGGGCCGTGGCGATGCTGCTCGGGTTCGCCCATGAGCGGGGATTCCAGGCGGCCGTCAACGACCTGCTGGAGCCGGTGCTGCAGCGCGTTGGCGAAGACTGGAGCCGGGAGCGCATTTCCCTGGCCCAGGGCTACGTGGCCGGCAAGATCGCCGAGGACGTCCTGCTGGCCGCGGTCTCGTCCCACGGAGATCTGCGGCTCGACGTCAAGGGGCCCGTGGTCCTCGGCAATGTCGAGGACGACTATCACTCCTTGGGCCGCAAGATGGTGGCCGTCTTTCTGCGCGCCGCCGGATGGAAGGTCGTCGACCTGGGCAACGACGTGTCGCCTGCGGCCTTTGTCGACGCGGCCCTCGAACACGGGGCGCGGGTCATCGGCGTTTCGGCCATGATGCTGACCACGGCCGAGAACATCCGGGCCGTACGGGCGGAACTCGATGCCCGGGGCCTGTCGGGACGCATCCGCCTGGCCGTGGGCGGGGCCGTCTTCAAGCTGCGGCCCGAGCTCGTGCGGGAGGTCGGCGGCGACGGCACCGCGGCCAGCGCCATCCAGGCCCCGGCGCTCTTCGATCGGCTTTGGGCCGGCGGGCCCGAAGGGGAGGGGACATGACCAGCCTGGAACGCGTCCTCTGCGCCCTGCGCGGCGAACCGGCGGACCGCAGGGCCTTCACCCTGACCCTGAGCCTCTACGGCGCGCGCCTCACGGGCTGCCCGGTGCGGGAGTATTTCACCGTGCCGCGGCGATACCTCGAAGGCCAGCGTGAGGTGGTGGACCTGCTGGACCCGGACATTCTCTTCACGCCCTTCGTCCTGCCTTTCGAGGCCCTGGCCTACGGCGGCGAGGAGGTCTGGCTGGACCGTTTCGCGCCCAACGTGCGCAAACCGCCGTTCCGCGACCCGGATCTGGCCGAGCCCCTGGGCGAGGGCCTGCTGCTCGACCCGGGCGTGGGCTACCTCGTGGAGGCCACGCGGCTGCTGGCCGGGGAATTCGGGGCGGACAGGCCCGTCTGCGCCGTGGTCACGGCCCCCGTGGACCTGCCGGCCATGCTGCTGGGCATCGAGACCTGGCTCGAAATCCTGCTGTTCGACCCCGAACGTGCCGCCGCGTTCATGCACCTGTCCGAAGACCATTTTCTGCGGCTGACCGCAGCCCTGTTCGATGCCGGGGCGACCTTTCTGGCCTGCCCCGTCATGTTCGCCAACCTGCGGCTGGTCACACCGGGCCTGCTCGAAAAAACCATTCTGCCCACCCTGGCCCGCTGCTTCGGCCTGTCCCGCGGGCCGGTCGTCTTCCACCACGGGGGCAACCGCATCGAGGACCATCTCCGCCATTACGCCGAGCTGCCCAACGTGCCGGGCTTCGTCATGGACCCCCGCGACAGCCTGTCCCGCGCCCGTGAGATCCTGGGCCCCGGGCGGCTCATCCTGGGCAACCTGAGCGGTCCGGCCCTGGTGCGCGCGGCCCCGGAGGAGGCGCGGGTCCTGGCCTCGGACATTCTGGCCGATCGGGCCGGCGACCGGGCCTTCATCCTGGCTTCGGGCCACGCGGACGTGCCCTTCGACACGAACCCGGACACCCTGCTGGCCGTGCGCCGGGCCGTCCTGGACGCGGGGGCCGTGACGTGACGGACGTCCTGGCCGTGACCTGCGGCATCTTCAGGGAAGAACTGCTGGCCCTGAGCCCGAACTTTCCCGGCCTGCGCCCGGTGTTTCTCGACTCCATGCTACACATGCGGCCCGAGAAGCTTCAGGACAGGATCGACGAACTGCTGGAGGTCCGTCGGCCGGCACGGGTGCTCTTCATCTACGGCGACTGCACGCCGCGCATCGTCGAACTCAGCCGCCGGCCCGGTTTTGCCAAGACGCGCGGCATCAACTGCTGCGAGATCATGCTCGGCCGCGAGGACTACAGGCGGCTACGCAAGGCCCGAGTGTTCTTTTTCCTGCCGGAATGGACCCGGCGCTGGCGAGACGTCTTCGAACAGGAGCTGGGCTTTGCGGGAGGGCGCGGCGTGGAGGAAATGCTGAGCGAGGTTCACGACCGCTTCATGTATCTGGACACGGGCGTCGTTCCCGTGCCCCGCTTCACCCTGAACGAGATCACCCGCGAACTCGGGCTGCCCATGTCGGTGCGGGAGACGGGGCTCTCCCGCCTGGAGGCGAGCATCGCCGACGCCCTGGAGGAGCTGCGTGAAGGCTGATTCACCTGCATATTACCAGCTTTTCACCGATCTGGCCGTGGGCACCCTGGAACATGCCAACGACCCGGTGCGTTGCGCCGAACACGTGGCCGACCAGATCCGGGAACTGCTCGGGGTCCGCGCCGTGGCCGTGGCCGCCTGCCAGGGTCATCACGCACCGCACGGCATCCTGGCCGTCCGTCCGGTCCGGCACGCGGAACTGGTGCACAGGCCCGAGATAGACCGGCTCATCCACCTGAGCCACGCGTCAACCCAGGCCATGATCGCAAGCCCGCAGGATCAGACTCCGGCCGGCGCGCTGCTGCAGGCCCTGGGCCTTGGCGAGTCCGTCGTCGTGCCGCTGCGCGTCGGCGAGAACATGGTGGGGGCCCTCGTGCTGCTCGGCCTCATGGATACGAAGGGCATCGAGATCATCGTGCGCAGCCTCAACCGCCTGTCGTCCCTGCTGGCCCTGATCATGCGCCAGGCCGACCAGTACCGCGATCTGGAACTGGCCGTGGCGCAGCGCACCGAGGAACTTCGCTCCGCCCGGGACCGGCTGGAGGAGCAGCATGCCTTTCTCTCGTCGCTTCTCTCGGGGCTGCCCAACCCGGTTTCCGTTCAGGACATGTACGGCCGCATTCTGCGCTGCAATCCCGCCTACTGCTCCCTTGTCGGCCGGTCCGAGCAGGAGCTGGTCGGCGAGCCGGAAATCCTTTTCGGGTCGTCCTTCGTGATCGAGTCGGCTCCGGCGGAGCAGGCGGCGCTCGAATGCCTCCTCGACGATGGCTGCATGCGGCGCATGCTGGCCACCAGGGCGCCTCTCAAGACCAGCCGCGGCGAGGTCGCCGGGTACGTCAGCGTGCTCACGGACGTTTCGGACCTGGCCAGGGCCCGGCAGGAGGCCGAGGCCTCCAATCGCGCCAAGACCGAGTTCCTGGCCAACATGAGCCACGAGATCCGCACCCCCCTGAACGGCATCCTCGGCATGTTGCAGCTGCTGAGCCGCACCCATCTGGACGAGGACCAGAAGGACTCGGTCTTCACGGCCATCCGTTCCTCCCGCCGCCTGACTCAGCTCCTGAACGACATCCTCGACCTGTCGCGCATCGAGGCGGGCAAGCTGCCGCTGGAAACGGCGGAGTTTCATTTCGCCGACCTGCGGGACTCCGTGCGGGACCTCTTCGCCATTTCCGCCAAGGCCAAGGGGCTGGACCTCTCCTTCGAGATCGACGACGCCATCCCTTCCCAGGTCGTCGGGGACGAGGGGAGGCTGCGGCAGATCCTGTTCAATCTGGTCGGCAACGCGGTGAAGTTCACGTCCACGGGAAGCATCCGCATCACGGCGCGGCGGGAGGACAGGGACGCCGGCATGGCGGTCGTTTTTTCCGTGGCGGACACGGGCGTGGGCATCCCGCGCGAACGACAGAACGATATTTTCCAGCCCTTCACCCAGGTCGACGGCTCGTCGGTGCGCTCCCACGGCGGCGTGGGCCTGGGCCTGGCCATCGTCAGGCGCCTTGTGGACATGCTGGGCGGGCGGATCGCCATGCAGAGCGAGCCCGGCCGGGGAACGACCATCGAGGTGGCCGTGCCTCTCGGCATCGGCGAGCGCGTCTGTTCCAAAACCGCGGGAGAGCCCGCGGCGCCATTGGTCACTGGGCGGCGCATCCTGGTGGTGGAGGACGACCGCATCAACCAGCTGGCCCTGACCAGAATGCTCGGCAAGCTCGGGCACGTGCCGACGGTGGCCGACAACGGCCGTGCGGCCCTGGACATCCTGCAACGGGAGACCTTCGACTGCGTGCTCATGGACATTCAGATGCCGGACATGGACGGCCTGGAAACGACCCGCCGCATCCGCGCCCGCGTCCACCCCGACATCCCCGCCGATCTTCCCGTCGTCGCCCTGACCGGCCACGCCATGGCCGGCGACAGGGAACGCTTTCTGGCCGAGGGCATGACCGCCTACCTGTCCAAGCCCGTGGACATGGACGCCCTGGCCCGCATCATCGCCGAGGTTACGCCCGCGTAAGCATCCGAGCAGGAGAAAACATGATGAAATGGATCCGCGGCATTTCCCATCAGTCCTACTTCCTCTTTCTGACGGCTCTCTTCTGCGTCGAGTTCGCCGTCCTGGCCGTCGATCCTTTCGACCGCAAGGACTGGATCCTGGAAAATGTGCTGGTCCTCGTTTTCTTCGTCTTCATGTTCTTGTCCGCAGGAAAGTTCCCCTTTTCCCGCATCTCCTACACCCTCATCTTCATCTTCCTGGGCATCCACGAGATCGGGGCGCACTACACCTACGCCGAGGTGCCCTACGACGCCTGGTTCCAGGCCGCCTTCGGCACGACCTTCAACGAGATCGTCGGCTGGGAGCGCAACAACTTCGACCGCGTCGTCCATTTTTCCTACGGCCTGCTCCTGGCCTACCCCATCCGCGAGATCTACTTCCGCATGGCCAACGCCGAAGGGTTCTGGGGGTATTTCCTGCCGCTGGATTTCACCATGTCCACGTCCATGCTCTACGAACTCGTCGAGTGGGCCGCGGCCGAGGTCTTCGGCGGCGAGTTGGGCGCGGCCTACCTGGGCACCCAGGGCGACGTCTGGGACGCGCACAAGGACATGCTCCTGGCCAGTCTCGGCGCCCTCATCGCCATGGGCCTGACCATGGGCCTCAACATGTGGCTGCAGAAGGATTTCGCCCGCGAGTGGTCCCGGAGCCTGGACATCAAGCACCCCGAGCCCATGGGCGAGGACGAGATCGCGCGGCTTCTGGAAGGGAAGGAGTCGGGGCGGGCTTCGTGACGCCCGGAGCCGTCAGCCGAATTTGCGGCGAAAGATGATCACGGCCGTGGTCAGGGTCACCATGGCGATGACGGCCAGGGGGAGGCAGTTTTCGAGCACGAAGGCGAGGGAGACGTCCTTGAGGAAGATGCCCTTCACGATGACGATGAAGTGCTGGATGGGATTGATCCAGTTCACGGTCTGCAGCCACCGGGGCATGTTTTCCACTGGGGATGCGTAGCCCGAGAGGAGAATGGCCGGCATCATGAAGGAAAAGGAGCCGATGAAGGCCTGCTGCTGGGTGGCGCAAACCGCGCTGATGCACAGCCCGACGCCCACCAGCGCCAGAAAGTAGAGGATCGAGCTGGCGTAGATCAGGGCCAGGGACCCGGACAGCGGCACCCCGTACAGGAATACCGCGGCCAGGATGATGATCGAGGCCTGGAAGAGGCCGACGACAAGCACGGTCGCGGCCTTGCCCAGCATGATCATCTCCGGGGTCAGGGGGGAGACCAGCAGTTGCTCGAACGTGCCGTGCTCCCGCTCCCTGGCCACGGACAGGGCCGTGAGGATGAGGGCGCTGATGGTCAGGATGATGGGCACCAGACAGGGCAGGACGAACCAGCGGTAGTCCAGGTTGGGGTTGTAGCGGTTGATCACGACCAGGGTCGAGGCGGGCTGGGCACCGGCGGCGAGCAGGCGTTCGGCGACGAAGCCCGTGGTGATCTCCTGGATGTACCCGGCCGCGATCTGGCTGCTGTTGGACCTTCTGCCGTCCAGGAGCAGCTGAAGGGGGGCCGGGACGCCCTGGTTCAGCTTCCGGGAGAAATCCTGGGGGAACCGTGCCACGGCGATGGCCTTTTGCTCGTCGAGGGTCGAGGCGATCTGCTCCGCCCCGGTCAGATGCAGGATTTTCGTGAAGGCGGCGGCCCGGGCGAAACGCTGCTCCAGTTCGACGGAGGCGTGGCCGCCGTCCTCGTTGAGGACGGCCAGGGTGTTGTTCTTCACTTCCAGAGTGGCCGCCAGGGGGAAGAGGATGACCTGCAGGATGACGGGCATGACGACCAGGACGCGGCTCTGCCGGTCAGCCAGGATGGAGTGCAGTTCCTTGCGGATCAGCGCGGCGATGCGGTGCAGTGCGTTCATGTTCATTGATCCAGCCTGCGGGCTGTTTTCAGGGCCGTCAGGGCGAGAAACAGGATGCTCGTCCCGGTCAGGAAGGCGATGTCCGGCAGCAGGATCGGCCAGACGTCGCCGGCCAGGAAGATGGTCTGCAGGGAGCTGACGAAGTAGCGGGGCGGGAGGATGTACGTCAGCATCCGCACGGGCGCGGGCATGCTCGAAATGACGAAGAACGCGCCCGAGAGCATGGTGGCGGGGAGGAACGCCACGTTGAGGGTGGTCTGGGCGCTGTCGAACTGGCTGCGCATGGTCGAGGAGATGAAGAGGCCGATGCCGAGCATGCTCAGGAGAAAGACGGTGGTCACGAGGAACAGCGCGGCGATGGATCCTCGGAAAGGGACCCCCATGACGAAGACGGCGCAGAGCACGACCACGACCATGGAAACGATCCCGAGGGTGTAATAGGGGAGCAGCTTGGACAGGAGCAGCTCCGTCCGGGTCACGGGGGAGGCCAGGAGGGCCTCCATGGTGCCCCGTTCCCACTCCCTGGCCACGACCAGGGAGGTCAGCATCGCCCCGATGACGGTCATGATGATGGTGATGGACCCCGGAATGAGGTAGTGGCGGCTGACGGCGGCCGGGTTGAACCAGTAGCGGGTCTGCACCTCCACACCCTGCGCCGCCGTTTCCCCCCGGTCCCTCGCCCGGGTCTGCTGCCATTGCTGCCATGCGTTGCTGACGAAGGCCCCGACGAAATTGGCCGTGTTGGGTTCCGCCCCGTCGGTGACGACCTGCACGGGCGCCGTCTCGCCGGGGCTGTCCAGGAGCCGCGAGAAGTCGCGGGCAAGGACGACATAGCCCCGGATGTCCCCGTTTTCGAGTAGCAGGTCCAGCCGGGGGCGGCTTGCGCCCGTTATCTCGAAGTACGGCGACCCCGTCAGCTGGGCCGTGAACTCCGCAGCCGCAGGCCCGCCGTCCTCGTCGCACAGGCCCAGCCGCAGGTGGTCCATGTCCAGGTTGATGCCGTAGCCGAAGATGAACAGCAGCAGCATGGGCTGGACAAAGGCGATGATGGCGCTGCTGGGGTCGCGCAGGATCTGGCGCGCCTCCTTCCGGCACAGCGCCCACAGCCTGGTCCGGGAAAAGCCGCTCATGCGCGCTCCATGCGGGTGATCAGTTCGACGAAGGCGTCCTCCATGGTCGGATCGGGCAGCGCCGGTCCGGCCACGCCGGCCTTGAGGTCGTCGGGGGGGGCCAGGGCGATGAGCCGGCCCTGGAAAATGAGGCCGATGCGGTCGCAGTATTCGGCTTCGTCCATGAAATGCGTCGTGACCATGATCGTCACCCCTTTCTCGACCATTCCATTGATATGATTCCAGAATTCGCGCCGGGTCACGGGGTCGACCCCGGAGGTCGGCTCGTCGAGGAAGAGGATGTCCGGCTCGTGCATGGCCGCGCAGGCCAGGGCGATGCGCTGCTTGAAGCCAAGGGACAGGTCGTCGGTCCGGGCGTCGAGAAACGGCTGGAGGTGGAAGGATTCGACCATCCCGTCGACGGCCGTGCGTCGGCGTCCGCCGGCCAGCCCGTAGACCCCGGAGAAGAAATCGAGGTTCTGCCGGACCGTGAGCTGACCGTAGAGGGAAAATTTCTGGGCCATGTACCCGAGCCGCTGCCTGGCCTTGGCGGGGCTGTGGGCCAGGTCGATGCCCATGACCTCGGCCCGGCCGGAAGTTGGGGCGAGCAGCCCGCACATCATCTTGAAAGTCGTGGATTTTCCCGCCCCGTTGGGCCCAAGCAGCCCGAAGATCTCGCCCTGGCGGACCGAGAAGGTGACGCGGTCCGTGGCCGTGAAGTCCCCGAAACGCTTGGTCAGGTCCGCGGCCCTGATCAGCTCTTCCTTGCTTCTCTCCCGCGCGGGCATGGCCCGGGCCAGGGCCGATTCCCCGCCCGGCCCGCCTCCCAGGAGATCGACGAAGGCGTCTTCGAAGCGCGGCGGCACCGCTTTCCACTCCGTTTGACCGAGGATGCCGAGGCCTTGGGGGTCGGGCCGGTCCGCGCCTTCGCGCAGCACGATGCGCAGGTTAGCGCCCTGGATGACCCCGTCGGTCACTTCCGGACGTTGCAGCAGACGGGCCAGGGCCTGCCGCCTGCGCCCCTCGACGCCTCCCAGATGCAGGCACCGCCCGCGCATGGGCGCCGTCAGGTCTTGCGGCTTGCCGGCGAAAAGCAGGCGCCCCTGGCTGAACAGGAGCACTTCGTCGCAGGCCTCGGCCTCGTCGAGGTAGGACGTGCTCCAGACCACGGCGATGCCCTGGCCGGCCAGCTCGCGCACCATGCTCCACAGTTCGCGGCGGGAGATGGGGTCCACGCCCACGCCGGGCTCGTCAAGCAGGAGCAGCGACGGTCTGCCGAGCAGGGCGCAGGCCAGGCCGAGCTTCTGCTTCATGCCGCCCGAGAGCTTGCCGGCCAGCCGCGCGGTGAACGGGTGCAGGCCCGTGAAGGCCAGCAGGCGGGCGAAGGCGCGTTCGCGCTCCTCGCCGGATACGTCGCGCAGATCGGCGTGCAGGGTGAGGTTTTCGATGACCGTCAGGTCTTCGTAGAGGCCGAATTTCTGTGGCATGTACCCGACGCTGAGGCGCAGTGCGCCGGCCTGCGTCGCCGGGTCGCGGCCGAGGACCGTCAGACCTCCGGAGTCCGGGCGCATGAGGCCGGCCATGAGGCGCAGGAGGGTGGTCTTGCCGGCGCCGTCCGGGCCGACGATGCCCGTGACCTTCCCGGCGGAGATCGTCCCGGAAATGGCGGAAAGGGCGGGCTGGTCCATCCCGGGGAAGGACTTGCCCAGGTCGTGGAGTTCGACGGCGGCCATGGTCAGTCCTTCAGGCGCACCGTGACCGGCATGCCCTGACGCAGCAGGCCGTCGTCGTCGCGGACCACGACGCGGAAGCGGTAGACCAGGGATGTGCGGAGTTCCTCGGTCTCCACGGATTTGGGCGTGAACTCGGCCCGCGGCGAGACGTCGCCGACCTGGCCGTGGTAGGGTTCGGGGCGGGAATCGGTGTAAACCAGCACCTCGCGGCCGGGCCGGACGAGGCCCAGCAGCGGCTCCGGCGCGTAGGCCCGGACGCGGACCGGGTTGAGCAGGCTGACGGTCAGGGCCGTGGCCCCGGCCTGGACCATGCTGCCGGGCTCCACGGACCGGGTCAGCACGACGCCGGCCTCGGGCGCGGACAGGACGGTGTCGGCCAGGGTGGTGCGGGCCTGGGCCAGGGCGGCGCGGGCCGTCCCCAGGACGGCCTCGGCCTGGGCGAGCTGTTCCGCCCTGGTGCCGGCCTCCAGCAGGTCGAGGCGCGCCCTGGCCTCATCGCGGCGGGCCAGCGAGGCACGGTAGGCGGTGCTGGCGGTGTCGAAATCCTGGCGGGCCACGGCTCCCTGGCCCACGAGCCGCTGCTGGCGCTCGAAGACGAGGCGGGAGTTCTCCAGTGCGGCCTCGGAGGCGGCCAGGATCTTGCGCGCCTGCTCGATCTCCTCGGGGCGGTTGCCGTTGCGCAGTTCCTCCAGGCGGGCCGAGAACTGCCCGACCTGGGCCTCGGCCTGATCCAGGGCGTTGCGGAAGGGCTCGTCATCAAGACGGGCCAGGATTTCTCCCGGGGTCACGGCGTCCCCCTCCTCCTTCAGAATCTCCCGTACCCGCCCGCTGACGCGAAAGCCCAGGCGCACTTCGCGTATGTCGATGTTGCCGTGGAATGCGGGCGAATCCTTGCGGGATTCTGCGGAGTGGGTTTTCCAGGCGTACCAGCCTCCCGCCAGGGCGATCAGGAGGAGGATCGGCGCGATGATGCGTTTCATGGATGCGTGTCCGGTTGAGGTTGCGGCGGGACGGAGAGACCGGTCACGAGGCAGCGGCCGGTGGAGGGCTGCAACGCCGCTTCCAGCCGATCGGTCTTGGAGATGTCCGTCCGTTTGGGTGGAGTCCCGTGGAAGAGAACGATGCTCATGAGGAAAATCAATACGCTGATTGTTTGTGGTAATCCATTGTTTGATGAGTAGTTGTGGGCGTGGTATGTAGGCAAAAGGGGTGTGGCGGTGCGGTCGCGGTCCTGCCGGGCCCTGGTCAGGGCCGTCGAAACTTCTTCGCCGGCCTCGTAATGTTTCCCCGTCGCGCCTGCCGGAGTGAAATCTGCTCTTCGGGCGGGACGCGACGGGGAAACAAACGATACCCTGGCTCAGTCGGACAGTCGTCGGCCGTGACCAGGGACCGGCAGGACCGCTTGGTCTGGTCGTCGATCGTTAGGGAATGAAGAGGGCTGGGAACACGAAACGCCCGGAGTAGCGGGCGCTTCGTGATGAAGGGAGATGTCGGGGCTAGTCGAAGGCCTTGTCCACGGTCCAGACTTCCCAGACCTTGCCGACCAGGCCGGGGCCGGGCTTGAGGGTCTGCTTGCCGGGGCGCCAGCCCGAAGGCGTGGCCTGGGTGCCCTTGCTTTCGCGCACCAGCTGGAAGGCCTGGATCTGGCGCAGGGTCTCGTTCACGTTGCGGCCCACGGGCGGCGTCAGGACCTCGAAGGCCTGGACGTTGCCGTCCGGGTCGATGAGGAATCGGCCGCGCACGTCAACGCCGCCGGCCTCGTCGTAGATACCGTACATCCTGCCGACATTGCCGCCGCCGTCGGACAGCATGGGGAAGGGCACGGTCTTCGCCGTGATCATTTTCGAAAGCTCGTCGTCAACCCACATCTTGTGCACGAACATGCTGTCCGTGCTCATGGACAGGACCTGCACGCCCAGCTTGGCGAATTCCGCGTGCTTCTCGGCGACCGCCGAGATTTCGGTCGCTCAGACAAAGGTGAAGTCACCGGGGTAGAAACACAGGACCACCCATTTTCCGAGGTAGTCGGACAGCCTGATGTTGACGAATCCCCCGTTGAAATACGCCGGGGCGGAGAAATCGGGGGCCTTCTTGCCTACCTGGATCATGGGGCGCGCTCCTTGGGTTGGTGGTGCCGCGGGTTGGTGTGTTGCCTCTGGTTCGTGTTCCACTTCTGAAGTCGGTCGGGTGCAGCCTACTGCCACTTCTTCTGCCATGAGCCGGACCTCCGGGGGGTTGAGTCTATTGATAATAACGATAGTTTTTAACGAGAGCCATGCGTATTTACTATCCTGTTTGGGGGAAAAGAACAAGGCTCGGCCGCGAAAAATCCGGCTACTCATGGACGAATCGGGGTTCGCGGAACTGAAAACGGGGTTCCGGCGCTGTGCCGGAACCCCGTCGAGTGCAGTGATGCGGGAAAGGGCGATGTCAGCCGGCGGCCGGCTTGGGCACCAAGCGCCGGTTTTCGTCCCAGATCTGTTCGGACTTGGGCGTGAGCTTGAGGTACTTGAACCACTGGTGCTTGGTCATGTGCTCGGGGTCCATCTGCAGCTTGCGGCTGTGTTCCAGAATGGGCGGCACGAGTTCCTTGATGTCGCCGGACAGGGCCTGGGCCGTGGTGAAGGCCGCGGCCTTGATGGCGGTGTCCACGGCCTTCTGGCTGTACTGCTGGGACTTGGCCAGGGTGTCCAGGGCCTTGGTCGGGTTGTGGAAGCCGACGCTGTTCTCGGCGGAGATGAGGTCCCAGAAGAACTGGCCCTTGCGGCACATTTCGCGGGCGTCGATCATGAGCTGGTCGTAGTCGGCCGGCTTCTCGCCCTGGAATTCGTTCGCCATGCGGATGGCTTCATGCGCCTTGACCGAGATGTCCTGGGCGACCATGAGCTGTTCCCAGACCTTGTCCTGAGTGTAGATGACGCGCTGGCGCAGGTAGTCGGGCGACTTGTCCGTGTGGCACTGGCGGCAGGCCTTCATGTCCGGGTCCTTCAGTGGTGAGGTCCAGTGATGGTTGGACATCTTCTTCTTGCCGTCGAGGCGGGTGTAGCTCATGTGACAGTCGGCGCAACTCACGCCGGCCGCGCCGTGCACGCCGTTGTGCCAGGTTTCGTACTCGGGGTGCTGGGCCTTGAGCATGGGGGTCTGGGACACGGGGTGCACCCAATCCACGAAGTTGCCCTCGAAGCCGGGGGTCTTGGTGTCGCCGTGGGTCTTGTAGTAGGCGTAGATCTGTTCGGGGTCCTTGCCCTCGGCCCAGGGGAAGACGGGCTTCTTGGCCGGGCCGAAGCCCTTGTCCTGGAAATAGTATTCCACGTGGCACTGGCCGCAGACCAGGGCGCGTTGCTCGTTGCGCGGCAGGGTCTTGAAATCCTTGCCTTCGGCCTTCAAGTAGTCCTGCAGGGGCACGGAATAGAGGCGCAGTTCCATGTTGGCCGGATCATGGCAGTTGGCGCAGCCGATGGTGTTTTCGTCCATGTCGACTTCTTCGCGGAACTGGTTGAAATCCTTGGCCCAGAAGTCGTCGCCGTATTTGCCGATCCATTCGTTCATCTTCGCGCCCTTGCAGTTCCAGCAGGTGGCGGGCAGGCCGGCCTTCTCGTCGTAGCGGTTCAGGCGGTCGATGTTCAGGATGTCCTTCATGGCGTAGGTGTGGCCGCGCGCGGCGCGGTATTCGTAGCTGAAGGGGTAGCCGAGCCAGAGGTTCTTCAGGTAGGGCTGGGCGTGCTTGTAGCCCTCGGGCAGCGGATGGACGTTGTCGTGTTTGTTGTACGGCACGGACCCGCCGTATTCGGTCATGATCGTCGATTCGTTGTTGCGCAGGTAGGTTTCGTAGTGCAGCGGGAATTCGGCCTTGAAGGCGGAATTCTTGATTTCGTCGGATTTGAGCTTGGTCTTGAATTCAGGGGTCTTGGGCTCGGTGACGTCGGAACAGGCGGCCAAGGCCAGGGACATGCCCACGGCCAGCATGATGAAAAGTGTTCTGGTGCTACGCATCGGCGGCGCTCCTTTTGGCTACGGGGATTTTCGGAGTGTGGGGAACGTGACGGTGGCAGTCCGTGCAGAACGTCTTGCTCTGCATGACCACGGTGGACGTGGTCGCGCTGTGGCAGCGCTGGCAGTTCTCCTGGGTCACCGCCTTGGTGTCCTCTCCGGGGTGGATGAGGTCCGGGATGGTGCTGGTGACCGTGGCCAGGATGTCCCTGGTGCCTTCCTTGGCCTTGAACGGAAGCTTTGCGGCGAGGTTGTGCGGGGCGTGGCATTCGTTGCAGGCAAGTTCGGCGTGCACGGATCTCTTGTGCGTCAGCGCCGCTTCGGCCATGGAGTGGCAACTGCCGCAGAACATGGCCTGATCCGTGGCCGTCATGGCCAGGGCGGCCCCGACCGTTACCACGATGCCCGCGATGGCCGGGGGCAGCGCGAGCCGCCATCCGCGTCCACGGGATGCATCTTTCTTTTGGGTCATACTCCCTCCTGTACAGGTGCGTGAACCGGGTCCTTCACTGTGTCCGACCACATCCAGCTTGGTCGGGCTTCAAATATCTAGGCTCGATACCACAAAAAATCACGTTTTGGGAGTTAAAGTTGTAACGAAATTGAAACATGTGTATCGGATATGGCCGGAGGCTGCCGATAGGCTGGCCTGAATCTTCAACGGCTCGGATTCTCAAGGGTTTTCATGACACGTCAGAGCATTCTCATCATCGATGACGACCAGGACATCGTCAAGACCGTGACCGCCAACCTTGAACTCGACGGCTTTGCCGTGCGGAGCGCGTCGAGCGGCGGCGCCGGCCTGGCGGCGGTGGAAGCGCAGGCGCCGGATCTTGTCCTGCTGGACCTCGGCCTGCCCGATATCGACGGCATCAAGGTCTGTCAGATCCTGCGCCGGGACAGCGATGTGCCGGTCATCATGCTCTCGGCCCGCGACACGGTGGCCGACAAGCTGCTCGGGCTCGAATGCGGAGCCGACGACTACCTGGTCAAGCCGTTCAACGCCCTGGAACTCTCGGCCCGCATCCGGACCGTCCTGCGCCGCGCGCGGCGCAGCGAGCCCGCGGCGACGTGCCGTTCGGGCGAGGTCTGCCTGAACTACCGCGACCACACGGCCACCATCCAGGACCGGGAGGTCGATCTGACCAGGACGGAGTTCGCCCTGCTTGAGCTTTTCGTCTCCCATGCCGGCGAGACCCTGTCGCGCGACTTCATTCAGGGCCAGAACTGGGCCGACTCCAAACTCTACGCCAACAGCCGGGCCGTGGACGTGCACGTGCAGCGACTGCGCAAGAAGATCGAGGAAAACCCCCAGGCGCCGCGTCTCATCCTGACCATCCCCGGCGTGGGATACAGGTTCGAGGCGACGTAGGGGGGAATGTTCGCTCCGGGTCGAACCGCTGCGATGTCTTGGGAGAGTCGTGGAGTCTGGCGCCACGTGTTATGGGGGCGGTGAACCGGTCGGAAATCGGACTGCGGGTGAACGGCGGGCCAAAAAAAAGCCCGTCTGGGACGGGCTTCTTCGTGATCTGATGATGCGGCTTAGTAACGGGGACGGGACGGGCGGCTTTCGCGCGGCTGGGCCTCGTTGACCTTCAGGGCGCGGCCCTGCATGTCAGCGCCGTTCAGGGCCTGGATGGCCTTGCGGGCGCCTTCTTCGTCCATCTCGACGAAGCCGAAGCCACGGGAACGGCCGGTCTCACGGTCTTCGATGACGTGGGCGGAAGTGACTTCACCGTGCTGGGAAAACATGTTCCGCAGATCGGCATCGGTGGTGGACCAGGGCAGATTACCAACATAGATGTTCTTAGCCAAGACAATAACCTCAAAAGAAAAAAAGTAAAAAAAATATCCGTTTTCCTTCTGTAAACAGCTACCAGAAGGAGCCGGGCCGCGAAAAGGCGTTTCACATGATGCCGTTCACTCCCGTCAGGACCAGAGACGTCTAGGTGGTTCGTGCCTGGGTGTCAATGATTATTTTGCCGCGGACAAAAAAGATCGTCTGCGAACAGCCGGGCGAATCGCCGCTTCCTTCCCGCAAAGAACCGCCCCGTCACTCGATGCCGTAGGCCTTGAGCTTGCGCCACAGCGTGGTGCGCGGGATGTCGAGCACCTGGGCCGTGAGGCTCTTGCTGTAGCCCGTCTTCTCCAGCACCTTCACGATGTAGCGGCGTTCCATCTCCTCCAGGGTCGGCAGCCCGTCGCCCTCGATGGTCTTGAACTCCAGCTGCTGCAGGTCCCGCGGCAGGTCCTGGATGTCGATCTCCTCGTTGTCCGTCAGGGCCACGGCCCTCTCGACGATGTTCTCCAGTTCGCGCACGTTTCCAGGATAGCTGTAGCCGCACAGGAGCTGCAGAGCCTGGGGCTTGATGCCGCTGATCTGCTTGTGGAAGGCCAGGCTGTACTTCTCGGTGAAATGGCGCACCAGCAGCGGGATGTCCTCACGGCGGTCGGCCAGGGGTGGCAGGCACAGGGAGACGACGTTGAGCCGGAAGTAGAGGTCCTCGCGGAAGGCCCCGATCTCCACCTCGTGCTTGAGGTCCTTGTTCGTGGCCGCGATGATGCGGATATCCAGGTCGATGGGCTTGGTGCCGCCGACGCGCAGGATGCGCCGCTCCTGGATGACGTGCAAAAGCTTGACCTGCATGGGCAGGGGCATCTCGCCGATCTCATCCAGGAAGACCGTGCCCCCGGCCGCGGCCTCCAGCAGCCCGACCTTGGTCGCCGTGGCGCCGGTGAAGGCGCCGCGTTCGTGGCCGAAAAGCTCGCTGCTGATGAGTTCGTCCGTGAAGCCGCCGCAGTTGAAGGCCACGAAGGGGTGGTCGCGCTTGGGGCTGAGCTGGTGGATGGAGCGCGCCACCAGCGCCTTGCCCGTGCCGCTGCCGCCCTGGATGAGGACGTTGCAGTCAACGGGCGCGACCTTGCGGATCATGGCGAAGAGTTCCTGGATGGCGGGGCTGTTGCCGATGATGGCCGACAGCCCCGTGTCGCCCTTCAGGGCCTCGCGCAGCCTGATGTTCTCCAGGCGCATGGCGATCCTGTCCTTGGCGTTTTGGGCCAGGAGGCGGATCTCGGTCAGGTTGACCGGCTTGCAGACGTAGTGGAAAGCTCCGTTGCGGATGGCCTCGATGGCCGTCTCCACGCTCTGGTGCCCGGTGACGATAATGACTTCCGCCTCGGAACGCAGGGACTTGATGCGCGGCAGCAGCTCCAGGCCGCTGATGTCCGGCAGGCGCATGTCCAGGAACACGATGTCGAAGGGCAGCTGCACCATGCGTTCCAGAAAGGAACGCCCCATCATGAAGGCCTCGACCTCGAACCCTTCCTTGGCCAGGACCTGGCTCAGGCGGCGGCAGACTATTTCCTCGTCGTCGACGATGGCCACGCGCAGATTCATGCGCCCTCCTCCTCGATGTTCCTGTCCGTGTTCCTGGGTATCGGCAAGGTGACCACGAACTCGGCCCCCTGACCCTCCTCGCCGTGGACCTCGATGCGCCCGCCGTGGCGCTTGACGATGGAGTAGCTCACGGCCAGTCCCAGCCCCGTGCCCTTGCCCACCTCCTTGGTGGAGAAGAACGGTTCGAAGATCTGTTGCCTGATGTTCAGCGGCACGCCGGGGCCGCTGTCGAGCACGCTCATGCGCACCTGCCGCTCCTCCCGGTCCAGCCGCGCCGAGACGCCGATCCGCCCGCCGGCGGGCGTGGCCTGGATGGCGTTGAGGAGCAGGTTGGTGAAGACCTGCTGCAGGTTGCGCAGGTTGCCCTGCACGCAGGGCAGGTCGTCCTCCAGCTCCAGTTCGAGCTGAATTCCCGCCACGTGGGCCTGGTTTCTGACGAGGCTGATGGTGCTCGACAGGACCTGCCCCGGCGGGAGGCACTGGAAGGTCGGGCTCTCGGTGCGCGAGAAGTCCAGCAGGTTCTTGACGATGTCCGCGGCGCGCTCCGACTGGCTCAGGATGTCGCGCAGCATTTCCCGCCCGTCCTCGTCGATCCTCTCCCCGTATTCCTCGTCGAAGCTCTCGGCCGTCAGCGCGATGTTGTTGATGGGGTTGTTGAGCTCGTGGGCGATGCCCGCGGTGAAGGTGCCGATGGCCGCGATCTTGCGGGCCTGCAGCAGGTCTTCCTGATTGGCCTCCAGTTCACGCGCCATTCGGTTGAAGGCGTCGATGAGCCCCGCGACCTCCTCCAGGCGGACGCCGTCGTAGGAGATGGGCTTGAAATCCCCGCGGGCCACGACGCTGGTCATGTCGCGGATGACGTCCAGGGGACGCAGCAGCCCGCTGGAGATGAGCTTGATGAGCAGGATCATGAGCAGGAGGACGATGGCCAGGAAGGCGAAGGGCAGCATGGACGTGCGCTGGATCGTGTCGTGGATCCGGGCGCGCTTGATCTTTCTGTAGCGCTCGGCGGAATCTGTCAGGACCTTGCCCAGGGAGCGGAGGTTGCGCAGCTGGACGTCCCGGTCCCCCGGAGCGGAAGCCGCCCCGGCTTGCTGCGACGCGGGTGAGGTCAGCGCGATGATGCAGTTGCGGTAGTCGCCGGCGGTCTGCTGGAAGCCGTCGAACTCCTGCGCGCCGACCAAGCGCGGCAGGTCGTCCCGGAGCATGTCGATGAGTTCGTCGATGGCGTCCATGTTCGCGCTGATCTCCGTGAAGCTGAGGCGGCTGCCGTAGATCAGGTAGTTCTTCTCGAAGCGCCGCATCTCCAGGATGTTGTTCAGCAGGTCGTCGTAGTGCTCGCTCAGCACCATGCGCTCCATGACCGTCGACAGGTTCCAGTAGTTGAGGGCCGTCAGGGCGCCAGTGGAGAGGAAAGCGACGGCGAAGACGATGAAGATCTTGCCCTTGATGGAGCTGAAATGGATCTGGCGGAGCAGGGCGTACCAGGGGGAGGGTTGTGATGCCGGGCTGCTGTTCATGCCGGACTCCGTGGCTATCGTTATTTCATTTTGAAACAAGGTGACTTTGTGAATAACATGTCATGTTTCATAATGAAATAAGAAAAAACGCCCGGCACGTATTTTTATTCGTAACTATCCGATTTATTGACAATAAAAAATAGATTCTTCCCAGGCATCAAGCTTGCTTTGTCGTCGGCAATGAGAGGAACCCATGGAAAACATTCTCGTTGCCATCGACGCTAAGCACAACGCCTGGGAGGCGCTTTCGCGCGCCTGCTCCCTGGCCAGGCGCGTCCATGTGCACGTGAACGTGCTGCTCGTCATTCCGCCACAGTCGCGGAGTCTGTCCTATACCGAAGCGCAACTGGAGACCACGGTCAGGGAGCGCCTCGAACTCATGCTGGAGGTCTTCAAGGCCGAAGGCGTCCGCATCAACTATTTCGTCACGGAGGGCGTCTATGAGGAAGAGGTGATCGCCTTTACGCAGAACAACAGAGTCACGTTGCTGGTGTACGAAGCCACCGACGGGGACACGCGCAGCGCGGACGGGGAGTGCGCCTCCCTGAAGGCCATCCGGCATCGCGTCGCCTGCAGGGTGGAAGTCGTGGCCCCGATCAAACATACATTCAACTGAAGAGGAGCGTATGGACCTGTCCTTCAACCTGTATCTGCCCATTGCCGGGAACAGCGTGAACGTGCTCGTCATCCTGGGACTCGGGGGCGCCGTCGGGCTTCTGTCCGGCATATTCGGCGTGGGCGGCGGATTTCTCATGACCCCGCTGCTGATGATGTTCGGCATCCCGCCGACCGTGGCCGCGGCCTCGGACTCCAACCAGATCGTCGGGGCTTCGACCTCCGGCACCTTCGCCCATTTCCGCATGGGCAACGTGGACATCAAGATGGGTCTCCTGCTGCTGGTCGGCGGCATCGCCGGCGGCAGCGTCGGCGTACAGATCATCAAGGTGCTGCGACAGCTCGGCAACGCGGACTTCCTGATCAGCCTGACCTACGTGCTCATGCTCGGGTTCGTGGGCGGCTACATGTTCCTGGAGAGCCTGCAGTCCATGCGCGCTTCCGGGCAGCCCAAGGCCGAGTCCAAGTCCAAGCCCGAATCCGGCTACGCCAGGATGCTCCGCAGCATGCCCCTGCAGATGGACTTCCCGCGCTCGGGCATCCGCATCTCCCTGCTCATGCCGCTGGTCCTTGGCACCCTGGTCGGCGTGCTGGCGGCCATCATGGGCGTGGGCGGCGGCTTCATCATGGTGCCGGTCATGGTCTACCTGCTGCGCATGCCCATGCACGTCGTGGTCGGGACCAGCCTGTTCCAGATCCTGTTCACCTGCATCAACGTGACCATCATGCAGGCCTCCCAGAACCACACCGTGGATTTCGTCCTGGCCCTGCTGCTTCTGCTGGCGTCCTCCGTCGGCGCCCAGGTCGGCGCCAAGCTCGGCAAGAAGCTCGGCGGCGAGCAGCTGAAGATCCTGCTGGCCTCGCTGGTGCTCCTGGTCATGGTCAAGATGCTCTACGATCTGCTCGCCAGGCCCGACGTGCTTCTGGCGTACATGGGAGGACATTGATATGCATGCTTCTTTGCTTAAATTCGTCTGCATCTCCCTGTTGCTCGGCCTGGTGGCCGCGGGAAGCGCGCATGCGGCCGGTCAGGTCGACCTGACGTCTTCGCCGGACGAGATCCTGATGGACGCCCTGTACGACGGGACGACCCTGCGCGTGTCCGGCGAGGTTCCGGCCGGGAGCGACGTGGTGCTGCGTCTCGTCGGTGCGCCGCAAACGCTGCACCTGCGCGAGAAAGGAAAGGTTCTCGGATTGTTGTGGATGAATGTCGGCACGGTGGAATTCGAGAACGTGCCCGGCGTCTACCTGGTGGCGGCCTCCAGAAGCTTTGACGACCTGGGCGCTGCCGGGGCCGCCCTGCGCGTCGGCGGCCTGCACGAGAGCATTGAGCAGCAGCACCCCGCAGCCGCGGACGAACTGGATGCCGTGACCGAACTGCTGCGCCTGAAAATCGGGAACGGCCTCTACGCCGAATCCGCGCAGCAGGTTCAGTTCGCGGAAGACAAGGACGGAGTCCGGGCTTTCACCGCGAGCCTGGCCATTCCTTCGGCCCTCAGTCCCGGCGAGTATACCCTGGAGGCCTTGGCGGTTCAGGACGGCGCCGTGCTCGACACCGCGTCCATGCCCGTCAGGGCGAAGCTCGTCGGACTGCCCGCCTGGCTCAGCCACATGGCCTTCGACAACGGCCTGCTGTATGGCGTCCTGGCCACGGTCATCGCCATCCTGAGCGGGCTGGCCATCGGGCTGGTCTTCCAGAGCAAGGGCGCGCACTGATCCGGAGCCCCATCATGTCCAACCTGTTCGGAAACGTGTTCGCCTTTTGGCGCCCCAAGCCCAGGCAGCTCCCGTTCGCGGTGCTGTTCAAGAAGTTCCAGCACATCCTGGAGCGCAACAACCGCATCCTCGAACTCATGGCCGACATGGGGGACAAGCTGGGGGGCGAATACGTTTTCGACAGGCGTTACATCGAGCAGACCACAGAGCAGATGGGCGACCACGTCTTCAAGCTCATCTCCGACCTGAGCGTGCTGACGCAGCGCAAGAACGTTGACCTGTTCATGGCCTTCGAACGCATCCGCAACCTGCTCTGGCAGGAGTTGGCCGGCCGGCCGCAGGTGGAGGGCGACGCCTACATCCTGGAACTGCGGGACGTCGGCCACGACCAGATCGAACAGGTCGGCGGCAAGATGGCCCACATCGGCGACATCAGGGGCCGTCTCGGACTGACCGCGCCGGAGGGTTTCGTCATTACCTCCCGCGCCTTTTTCGATTTCATGAACGCCGCGGGGCTGCTGGAACGCGCCCGCAAGGGCATCGCGGCCTGGGACGGCGAAGACGCCGCGGCCCTGGACGAACTGGCCGCCGACATGCGCCGCCGCATCCTCGACGCCCCGCTGCCGAGGGGGCTGGCCCGCGATGTCGGGTCCGCGGCCGCGCGGCTCGTGGCCGGCCGGGACGGACTGGACGCGCTGCTGGCCGTGCGCAGCAGCGCCTGGCACGAGGACGGCGAATCGAGTTTCGCGGGGCAGTACGCCTCGGTGCTGGACGTGGTCCCGGACCGCGTCATGGACGCCTACCGCGAGGTGGTGGCCAGCGCCTATTCGGCCACGGCCTGGAGGTACCGCATCATGCGCGGCTACCGCGAGCACGAGGTGTCCATGGCCGTTGGCTGCCAGCTCATGGTCCGCGGGCGGGTCAGCGGCGTGCTCCATTCTTACGCCCCGGCCGCCGACGAGGTCATGGCCGTGGACGCGGCGCACGGCGGGTGCCGGACCGTCGTCGACGGCAGCGGCCCGGCGGTCTCCATGCTCGTCGAGCGCATCGAGCCCCACGCGATCCGCACCGTGAGCCCGCAGAACGACGGGCCGGACGAGGAGCCGCTTCTGACCGCGGCCCAGGCGCAGGAACTGGCGGACGCCGCCCTGGCCATCGAACGGTACTACAAGCGGCCCCAGGACATCGAGTGGTCCTTCGACGGGCGCGGGACGCTGCACATCCTGCAGACCCGCCCTCTGCGCCTGACCACGACCGCCGCAGAAAATCCGGCCGCGGCCGAAACGGTCCCATGGGACGCGGAGGTGATCTTCGAGGGCCGGGGTCTGGTGGCGCAGCGCGGCGTGGCTTCGGGCCCGGTGCGCCTGGTCCGCTCCGACGCCGACCTGGAGAGTTTTCCCGCCGGGGCCATCCTCGTGGCCCGGCACACCTCGCCGCGCTATTCCCGCGTCATGCGCCAGGCCCGCGGCATCATCACCGACGTCGGTTCGCCCACCGGGCACATGGCCACCATCGCCCGCGAGTTCCGCGTGCCGACGCTGGTCAACGCCGGCGTGGCCACCGCACTGCTGCGCGAGGGCGAGGAGATCACCCTCGACACGACCCGCAACGCGGTCTTCCGGGGGCGCATCGGCGCCGTGGGCCGCTTCGAACTGACCGAGGACGACGCCTTCGAGGATTCCTACGAGTACCGGCTGCTGCGGCGCCTGCTCAAGCACATCGCGCCCCTCAACCTCGTGGACCCGCACGGGGAGAATTTCGTGCCTTCGGCCTGCCGGACCTTCCATGACATCACCCGCTACATCCACGAGAGCGCGGTGGAGGCACTGATTCACCTGAGCGAGCGGCGCGGCGCGGCCGACCTGTCCTCGCCGCGGCGCCTGTTGACGTCGGCCCCGCTGGGCCTGCTGCTTGTGGACGGCGGCGACGGGGTCGAGTGCCCGCCCGAATCCGAGACCGTCCGGCCGGATCAGGTCGTCTCGGTTCCCCTGCGGGAGTTTTTGGCCGGCATGGACGTCTGCGGCATGTGGTGCACGGAGCCCGTGTCCGTGGACCTGGGCAGCTTCATGGCCAGCGTGACCCGCACCTTCAGCGCCTCCCTGGCCGGTCCCGAAGCCGTGGGCCGCAACCTCGTGGTCGTGCTCCGCAACTACATGAATCTCAACATGCGGCTCGGGTATCATTTCAACATCATCGACGCGTACTGCAGCGACGAGCTCAACGACAACTACATCTATTTCCGCTTCCTGGGCGGCGTGACGGACTTCATCCGCCGCTCCAGGCGCGCCAGGTTCGTGGCCGAGGTGCTCGAACGCTATGATTTCCGGGTTGAAATCCATGGCGACCTCGTCGTAGGCAGGGTCAAGAAGCTGGACGCGGCCCGCATGGCCCACCGTCTGCGCATGCTCGGCGGCCTTGTCGGCTATGCGCGCCAGCTCGACGCCCGGCTGCACAGCGAGCGGGACGTGGCCCGGCATGTCCGGGCCTTCCTGGAGGCCATGCGCGATTCCATCGGAGGTGAACATGAGGAGTGAAACGGAACAGGACGGCGCGCGGCTGCGCATTCTGGTGCTCGACGACGAGCCCATCGTCTGCAAGCGGCTCAAGCCGGCCTTCCAGAAGGCCGGATACGACGTCGAAACCTTCACGGACAGCGCCGGCGCCCTGGCCCGGCTGCGCGAGGCGAGCTTCGACATCGTCATCACCGACCTGAAGATGGAGGGGGCCGACGGCATGCAGGTGCTGTCCGGCGCGCTGGAATCGTCGCCGCGGACCAGGGTCATCGTTATCACCGGCTTCGCCACCCTGGAGACGGCCAAGGAGTCGTTCCGCAAGGGCGCCTTCGATTTCGTGGCCAAGCCCTTCAAGCTCGGCGACATCGTGGACTGCGTCAAACGCATCGAGGGTGAGCTGCGCGACGGCAAGGACCGGTCCGCATCCCCGATCCGCATCGCATGAGGAGCGCGCGCCCGTGAAACGGTCCGGCATCTTCAGACGGCGGGGGAAAACGCCGGAAATGAGCGTCTGGCGTCTGCAGGCGCTGTTCCACAATTTCAAGGCCATTCTCGAACTGAACAACACGGCCCTGGCCGGCATGGCCGAAATGGAGCAGGCCCTGGGCGGCGAGTACATCTTCGACCGGCCCTTCCTGGAAAGCTCCGTGCGCCGCGTCTCGTCCCTGGTGCACCACGCCGTCTACTGCCTGAACGCCTTGACGGGCAACGCCTACGTCCCCCTCTACGACCGCTATCAGGACATCCTGGCCGTCCTGGACGCCATCCTGGCCGGAGGGAACTCCGGCCGCGCCGGCGCGCCGGTCCTCGCCCTGGAGGACATCGGGTGGGAGCTGGAGCCCCTGGTCGGCATCGAGGCCGTCTGCCTGGCCGAGCTTGGGCGCCACGCGGGCGTGCGCGCGGCGCGCGGCGCGGTGCTTACGACGGTCGGTGTGGACGCGCTGCTGGGGCGGGTCGGGACGCCGGTCGAGACTTCGGCGGCGCGGGAGACGGCCGAATCGTCCCTGGCGGCGGCGTTGCAGGCCATGGGCGAGGAGCGAAGCGTGCTCCTTGTCGCCGGAGTGCGCGCCGGAGGGGATTTCGTCGAGGACGTCGGGGATCTGCCCGGGGACCTTTTCGCGTTCGAGGCGGACCACGGCCCGGAAGGGAGTCTGCCCGCCGCGCTGGAACTCGTTCGGCGCATCGAACGGGAGGCGCGGGCCTGCCCGGGGCCGCTGGCGGTGCTCGTGCTGTCCGTGCCGACGGCGGACGTGAGCGGGGCGGTTCGCACCCGCGCCCAGGACGAGCCGGAGATGTTGCATGTGGAGGCCCGTCAGACCGGAGCGGGCAACGATGCGTTTTTCCTGCGGCGTGTCCACCCCTTCGACATGGTCCGGTCGGAGATCACGCCGCGCCAGGGCGGCAGGCGTTTCGCCGACGGCCGCCGGGCCACGGACGCCGTGAGCCGCTCCATGGGCCGCGGCTCGGCCCTGATCCCGCTTTCGGCCCTCAAATCCCTGGCCGAGACGGCCATGACCCTGGAACGCATGTTGGGCGTGCCGGTCGAGGCGCAGTGGCGCGAGGCCGCCGGGGAGGCGTGCGTCATCTGCCGCGTCAGCCCCCGGCCCGTGCGCCTGGAGGCGCCTTCGGACGGCGAACTGGCCGAGGAGATGGCCCGCGCCACGGTGCTGGCCAGGGGCGGCCAGCTCGTGCAGTCGGGCGTGGCCGCCGGCCTGGCCGTGCATGTGCGCGAGGACACTGCGCCCGCGGACTTTCCGCTCGGCGCCGTGGCCGTGGCCAGGACGGCCTCGCCCCGCCTGACGCCCGTGCTGCGCATGGCCTCGGCCGTGGTCACGGAGTACGGCACCGCCGCCGGCCACCTGGCCACCGTGGCCCGCGAGCTGCGCCTGCCGGCCGTCTTCGGGCTGGCCGACGCCACACGCCTCATCCCCGACGGCCGCAGCGTGACCGTCGATGCGGGCGAAGGCGTGGTCTACGACGGTGTCCTGGACTCCCTGCTGCGGCACGGCGCGGCCGGCGACCTGAGCCCGACGGATCCGGAATACCGGACCCTGCGCCGCCTGCTGCGCTTCATCATGCCCCTGCACCTGGTCAACCCCGCAGCGCCCGGCTTTTCGGTCCAGGGCTGCCGCACCATGCACGACATCCTTCATTTCTGCCACGACCGCGCCGTGGACGAACTGGCTCATTTCCAGGAGCGGCGGCCCGGCCTCGGAGCCATCCGTTCGCGTCGTCTCCATGCGGGGGTGCCTCTGGACATGCGGGTTCTCGACGTCGGCGGGGGTGTGGACCCCGCGGCCGGGGATGAGGTCGGCGTGGACGACGTGCGTTCGGTTCCCTTCGAGATCTTCCTGCGTGGCCTGAACCGGCCGGCGGCCTGGGATGACGGCGCCTCGGCTCTGGGCCTTGGCGACATCATGGCCAACATGCCCAGGACCATGGGTATGCTCGAAGGCGGGACCGAGGCCCAGGGCGCCTCTCTGGCCGTCGCCGGGGCGGACTACCTCAATCTGAGCCTGCGCATGGGCTACCATTTCAGCGTGGTCGACGCCTATCTGGGCCCGGAGCAAAGCCGCAACTACGTCTATTTCCGCTTCGCCGGCGGGCTGGCCGCGGGAAAGCGCCGCGAGCGCCGGGCCCGTTTCATCGCCCTGGTCCTCGAACGCATGGACTTCCTGGTCACGCGCGAGGCCGACCTCGTGGTCGGGCGCCTCAAGCTGGCCGAGGACTACAGCCTGCGTGTGGCCCTTGAGACCCTCGGTGCCCTGACCGCCTACTGCCGGCAGATGGACACGGTCATGGGCGACGAGGGGGACGTCGGGCGCATCCTCGACGATTTTTCCGCGCGGTTCATGCCTCCCCCTGTTTCGGACGAGCCTGTCGAGACGGCCGAGGCGACGACGTGAACCCGTGGCGCCTGATCGTCGACCGCTGGCGCGCCCGCCGGGCCGAGCGGGAGGAGCTGGCCCTGAACGAGGTCAAGGCGCGCTATCACGCGTTCCGCGTGTTTCTGGAGAACAACGGCCGGGCCCTGGAACTGGTCATCGACCTGGACCGCGTCCTGGCCCGCGGCGAAGACGAGGAATTGTCCCCCCTGGCCGAGGAGCTCCTGGCCGTGACCCTCGAACTGGTCGACGGCCTCAATCTCCTGTCCGCCGACGCCCATGAGGAACTCTACGCCCTGCACGGCCGCATGTCCGGCGACGTGCGCGAGAGCCTGGCGGCCCTGGCGAGCCTGCCGCGCCACGCGGCGCCCTGCCTCCCCCTGGATGCGGTCGACCCGTCCGCGCACCGTCTGGCCGGGAGCAAGGCCGCCAACTTGGCCACCCTGCGGCGCATGGGCCTGCCGGTTCCCGACGGCTTCGTCTGCACGGTGCGGGCCTGCCGCAGGTTTCTGCAGCAGGGCGGGATCGAGGCCGGGGTCAGGAGGGCCATGGGCGACGTGGAGGCTGGACGGGCCGGTTTTGCGGAGGCGGCCGCGGCCATCCGGGAGATGATCCTGTCCGCGCCCCTGCCGCCCGATCTGGCCGGGGCCCTGTCGGCCTGTCATCGCGCGATGGGCGCGGCCGTTGCGAACGGTGCGGCCGTCTCGGTGCGCAGCAGCGGCGTGGCCGAGGACACGGCGGCCCATTCCTTTGCCGGTCAGTATACGTCGGTCCTCAACGTCGTCGGGGACGAGGCGCTTTTCGACGCCTTCCGCGAGGTCGTGGCCAGCGGCTTCGGAGCCCGGGCCATGGCCTACCGGCAGCGCATCGGCATGGATCCGGCGGCGTTTGACCTGGCCGTGCTCGTGCAGGGCATGGTCCGGGCCCGTGCGGCCGGGGTGCTCATGACCCGCGATCCGGGGCGCCCTGGCAGCGGACGCATGCTCGTAAGCGCCGTGCCCGGACTGGGGACCCTGGCCGTGGGCGGCGCGGCCCCCGCGGACCTGTACCGGCCCAGGCGTTCGGACGCCCCCGAGGGAGAAGGGGAGGGGGAGGTCTTCGTCGCCGGCAAGACCGTGCGCGAGGTGGCGGACGGGGCGGGCGGGGTGCGCCAGGAGGAGGTGCCCGAAGCCGAACGGGAGGTGGCGCTCCTTTCCCCGGAGCAGGTCGGTCGCCTCGCGCGCTTCGGCGAGATGGTCGAAAACCTGTACGGCATGCCCCAGGACATCGAGTGGGCCCTGGACAAGGACGGGAATATCCATCTGCTGCAGGCCCGGCCCCTGCGTGTCGCCGGCGGGGGCGCCGCTCCGGCCGGCCCCTTGGCCGAGCCACTGGTCACGGGCATGTGCGCTGGCGCCGGCAAGGCCGTGGGTCGGGTCCTGACGGTGCGCGGCGCGGCGGAACTCGAGGAGGTTGTCGCGGCCATGCCCGAGGCCGAAGACGGGACGCGCGTCCTGGTTCTGCCCCAAAGCATGGTCGAGGCCTCGCCGCACCTGGCCCGCTTCGCCGGCCTCGTCGTCGACGAAGGTAACCCTACGGACCACCTGTCATGCATCGCGCGTGAGCTCGGCCTGCCCATGATCACCGGCGCGGCCGGGGCGACTCGGACCTTGCGGGCGCAGCAGTGGGTGGTGCTGGACGCGGACAACGGCCAGGTGACCGAGGCCTCGCCCGAGTTGTGGTCCGCCTTCCCCGCGCAGGGCGGACGGACGCGTGGCGCGGCCCAGGACGGCTCCGCGCGGTGCACCCTGGACCCGTCGCGGGAGACGCTGCGCAGCCGGGTGGCGCCGCTGAACCTGACCGACGCCTACGGCCCGACCTTTTCCCTGGCCCAGTGCCGTTCCCTGCACGACCTCATCCGCTACACGCACGAGATGGCCGTGCTGGCCATGTTCCACGCCGGGGACATGGTCATGGAGGAGGCGGGCGGGCTGCTCCATCCTCTGGACATCGGCGTGCCCTTTCATTTCCTGGTGGTCGACGTGGGCGGCGGGCTGCGGCGCGACGCCCCTGCGCCCGGGGTCCGGTGGGGCGGCCTGCGGCGTCGGGTCCTCGGCCCCGGCGACATCCTCTCCAGGCCCCTGGCCGCCCTGTGCGAAGGCCTGACCACGCCCGGTCTGTCCTGGCATCCGGGGGCCGTGGGCTCGGCCCTGTCGGGGCTCTTCTCGCGCAACATGCTCGACGCGGCCTCGGCCCGCCCAGTGGGCTCCTTCAACTATGCCCTGGCCGCCCGGGACTACCTCAATCTCAACAGCCGCGTCGAATACCACTTCGCCATGCTCGACGCCGTGTGCGGGGGGAGCGCCCAGGCCAACTACGTGCGCTTCCGCTTCAAGGGCGGCGGCACGAGCGCCGAGCGCACGAGCCGCCGCGCGCTCTTCCTGCGCGAGGTGCTCGAAGAGAGCGGGTTCGTCACGTCCGTGAAGGGCGATCTGGTCACGGCCTCCCTGACCGGCGCCAGCCGGGAGGCCGTCAGGGCCAGGCTGGTCATGCTCGGCCGCCTGATCGGCTTCAGCCGGTGCCTGGACGCGGTCATGCGCGACGACGGCACGGCCCATCGTCTGGCACGCGGCTTCCTGGACGGGGTCTACGACTCGGCGAAGATTCTCGACGGGGACGAGGGGGGCGGTCAGGCGTGATGAAAGCGCATGGCCGGCAGTTCCAGGGCGGTGAGCATGTTCCCGTAGACCGCACCGGTGTCGATGCCGATGCGGTCGGGCCGGACCAGCGGCGTGGCGAAGGCCGTGTGGCCGAAGACCACCAGCTGGTCTGAACCCGTCGGCGTTTCTCCGGCCAGGCGCCGGCTGGCCAGGAGCTGGTCCGCGGCGGGAGTGTGGCCCTTCCGGGCGGTCCCCGCGTCGCCGGCCAGGGGACAGGCGTCGGCGTGCACGAAGAGGTACGGCCCGCTGGCCCAGGACATGCGTAGGGAACCCAGGAATTCCCGGTGGGAGTCGGGCAGGAAGGACAGGCCCTGCAGGTCGCGCATGGCCGCGCCGTAGCTGGCCAGGGTCGCCTCGACGCCCATCTCGTGCAGGAGCCTGAGCCTGTCGATGTCGCCGTCGGCGGCGTATTCCAGCAGCATCTCCTCGTGGTTGCCCATCAGGAACACGGCGCGTGGGCAGCGGGAGCGCAGGTCCAGGAGCGTCTCGATGACCCCGCGCGAGTCAGGCCCTCTGTTGACGTAATCCCCGAGAAAGACCAGCGCGTCCTGTTCCAGGTCCAGGGGCAGGCGTTCCAGGAGCATGGTCAGCCTGGCGTTGCAGCCGTGGATGTCGCCGACGGCGAAGATGCGCCGCGCCGTGCTCACGGGAGCCTCCCTGCCGGCAGGGTGAAGGTGAAGACGCTGCCCTCGTCCTGGTTGTCCTCGACCCAGATCCTCCCGCCGTGGGCGCGCACGATCTGGCTGCAGATGGCCAGGCCAAGCCCCGTCCCGCCCGGCTTCTCCCCCCGTCCCGACGACGGCGCCGTGTGGAACTTCTTGAAGATGGCCTCCCTGTCCTCCGGGCACACACCCGGCCCCTGGTCCCTGACCCTGACTCGGACTTCCCCTCCCTCACGGGCGAGCTCGAAGCTCACCGTCCCCCCTGGAGGAGAGTACTTGACGGCGTTGTCCGTGAGGTTGACCAGAACCTGCTCGATGCGCTCCAGGTCCATGCGCGCGGGCATGGGACCGGCCGGGTCGAAGCGCAGCCGCACGTCCCGCTCCTCGGCCTGCTGGGCCATGATCTCGACCACCTCGGCCACCAGTTCGGACAGGTCGCCCGTGGCGAAGTTCCATTGCACCTTGTCCGCCTCGATGCGCGTGATGTCGAAGATGTCCGTGACCAGATGCACCAGGCGGCGCAGGTTCTTGTCCATGATCTGCAGGTAGTCCTGCCTGTCGGAGGCGGTCTCGGTGCGGCGCAGGTAGTCCAAGCCGCCGCGGATGGAGGTCAGGGGCGAGCGCAGTTCGTGGGACATGGTCGCCAGGAAATCCGTCTTGAGGCGGTCCAGGGTTTTCAGTTCCTCGTTGGCCAGGGCCAATTCGCCCGTAGCGTTCCTGACCTTCTCCTCCAGCCGGAAACGGCTCTCCACCAGCTTGCCGCTCATGTCCTGGAGCGCCTTGCCCAGGCGGTCCATCTCGTCGCCGCTGCCGATGCGCACCTCGCCCGGAAACTCTCCTCGGCTAATGCCGTCGGCCACGGCTTCCAGTCGCCCAAGGGGCTTGAGCACGAGGTGGCGGACCAGGAAGTAGAGGGTCAGGACCGTCAGGACGATAAGGGCCAGGGCCGAGGCAAAGAGCTGGGCCCGGCTGCGTCCGAGGGCGTCGAGCACGTGCTGGGCCGGCAGGAAGACGCTCAGACAGCCGCTGATGGTCCCGCTGGTGTAGTTCTTGTGGCAGGACAGGCAGGCCTCTTCGACGAAGAGGGGGGCGGAGTAGTGGAAGACGGCATCGCCGTCGCCCCTGTCCAGGGCGTAGTACTCCTGGCTGCCGGTCTGGGCGAAGCTGCGGATGGCCTCCATCTCGAAGTCGTCGAGGCGGTTTTCGGGGTTCATGGGCGCCAGTCCGGCCAGGCGGAAGCGGTAGAGGTTTTGGCTGAAAGAGTAGAGGGAAAGGCGCTTGGTGACCATGGACGGCGTGAAGCGCTGCAGGGTTCCGCGCTCCGTTGGCAGCAGGTCGGAATAGAAGCCCCCGCCGCCCTGGGCGCCGGGCGAGTCCTGGCGGATGAACACGCCCTGGCTGTCGGACACCCACTGCCTGGTCAGGATGATCTGGCGGGTCAGCACGCGGGCCTGGTTGATCATCTGCGTCCAGGCCTGCCGCTCCTCGGCCATGGCCTGCCAGAAGAAGATGATCCCCAGCAGTGGCACGACGATGCAGATGATGGACGAGACGAACTTGAGCTGCAAGGAGCCCTTGAATGCGCGCATGGTGAGCCCTCCGACCATGCAAATGATCCGAGAAGCGTCTGTTCGTCAATGCCCTGGTCTTCGTTTCGGTCCGTTGTTTGCAGTGAGACGTCCCGAACATGTCGACGGGAAGAGTTTGCAGTCAGAAAGCGGGAAAGAAAATTATCCCGTTGTGGTGAAGCAGTCTGATGTGTTCGTGATGTTTCGTATTTTTTTCCGTATGACTTTGACAAAAATTTGGCGAACTCGCACGGGGGTAAAGTGAGTAGAAGCACTCGGCATTCAGGAATGATCGTTATCCTCTCTCAGGCCTTTCCGTTGGATCACTGGGTTGTACTGCGTGCAGTGGTGCACACTGGTTTCCTCCTGGCCATGCTGGTTCTCATGCCGGGTAGGGTCGATGCATGGCAGGGACGAGTCGTCAATGTCTTGGACGGTGACACTGTAGAGGTCATGAATTGCAACGGGAAAATTGTTCGCATTCATTTGTACGGAGTGGAGGCGCCGCGCAAGACCCAGTATTTCGGCGATGAGTGTACGCAGTATTTTGCACGGCTGGTCGAAAGCAAGTCGATTCATGTCATCAACGTCGGGCGCGATCTGCTTGGCCGCATGCGCAGTCTGGTCTGGATCGAGGGCATGAGTGTCAACGAAGAGATGGTCCGGGCCGGGTACGCATGGGTCAGCAATCCGGTGGGGTTGTCTCCGTCCTGCGAAAAATGGATGGGCGTGCAGGTCGTAGCCAGGGAAAACAGGGCGGGTTTATGGCAAGAGCTCCAGCAATGTCTGGCCCGGGGGCGTGTGCCGGACCTGCCGCCGAGCTGCCCGATTTATTAGCCTTCGGGACAAGCCGTTCCCGGAGGGTTGTTGCCCCCCGACGCTGCCTGCCGACAGGAGTTTCGAGCAACGTGGTGAAATCCCGGATGAGTGCCGGCCGAGTTGTCGAGGCGGTCCTGTGCCGAAGCGGAAACACGCTGGCCAGATCGACTTCACGGAAAGTCTGCACAACGAAGCGCCCCGCACATGCGGGGCGCTTGCTTTCGTCCGGCGGATGCCGTGCCTCTGCCGGCGCGTCTTGTGATAAGGCTTGCTAGATCTTGATTTTCGCCTTGCGGATGAAGAGGTCCGCGAGGATGCCTATGCCGAAGGCCCAGGCCATGTTCGGGACGGCGAGAGAAATGCCGCTGATCAGCAGGGCGACGAAATACTCCTCGTTGGCCTTCAGGCTCCTGACGAGGGGGCACAGTTCGAGGCCGGCGAAGATCAGCAGAACGCCCAGCACGGAGTTGGGGATAAGCGTCAGGAAGGTGAAGCCGGCCTGCCCGAAGACCAGGGCCAGGACGACGAAGATGGCCCCGATCATCAGGGGGGCTCCCCCCGTGCGCGCACCGAAGCGGTAGTGGGCCGCCAGTCCGCCGGTGCCGTGGCACATGGGGACGCCGCCGAAGAATCCCGCAGGCAGGTTGGCCAGTCCCATGGTGAAGGCGAAACTGCCCGCCTTGGCCTTGGCCAGCTTCGGGTCCTCGGGGAAGAGGACCGAGCATGTATCCGCCGTGCCGACGCAGGCGTTGCCGATGGTCAGGGGTATCTGGGGCAGGATCAGCATGATGAAGGCTGTCCAGAGGTCGTGCAGTGAAAACGACATGACCCGGACGCTTGTCGGGCCGAGGGCCAGGACCTGCCCGTCGAGGCCGCCCAGCAGGTATCCGGACGCAATGCCCAAGCCCACGGCTGCGATGGCTGCCGGCACCCGCTTGTTGTCGAGCAGGAGCAGTACGAGGGCGAAGACGATGAAGCCCAGGATCAGGTTGATGTTCGAATCCGGAAAATGGCCAGCCACTCCTGACATGAAGAGGTCCTTCGTGACGATCAGTTCGACCCCCTTCCTGAGGAATACCAGCCCCAGCGCAAGCTGGATGCCCCGCACCACCGGCGGCGTGAAGAGCTTCGCCAGCCTGTCCACGATGCCTGTCAGGGAGAACAGCAGGAGCAGACCTCCGAAAATTACGCCCGCCGCTCCGATGACGGGTTCCGTGATTTCGCCCGGAAAGGCGATGGCGATGGCACCCACGGCCTTCAAGGGTTGAACCGGCACGGGAAGTTTGTAATACCAAGCTGTTATGATGTAGAAAATACCGAAAGAAAGGAAGACGGTCGTGGGGCTGAGCTTGTTGATGAGGATCATGCCGACGACAATCGGGAGCAGGGTCCCCAGGTCACCGAACGACCCCGCCAGTTCGACGCGATCGAACCGGAAATCGTTGAGGAGTTTGCCGGCCCTGCTGCCTGGGCGTTCCGGAGAAGAGGCGTGAGCTTCCGTTTTTGTCTGGGTTTCTTGAGCCATGTGGTCACCTCGCTGGATCGGGACAGATGCGGAATGAACTGGGCCCTTGACTTATTGACACGCTTAAAATAATTTTCGTGTCTATATGGAAGACAAATACGTATGTTCGAAGATGTCGTCAAGAATTTTGAGACAGGGCTGATTGTTCTAACATGTCGATATTGATTGTGATTTAATTCTTGTGAAAATATTCTTCAGGATTTGCAGCCCAAGACTTCGGCTGCGCATCCGAGAACGTTATCGACGGCGGCAAACGCGAGGTTGACACGGCCATGAATCGCAGATTGTCCTGGCATGCGGCCGGGGATTTGATTATTTGACTGACATGGGATCGCGGCGCGTCAAGCGTACGCGGGAAGTCGAGGCTTCAGGCTCCGCCGGGCCTTCACGGAAATTCACACACAACCACGGAGGCGACATTGAGCTCTTCTCTCATCAAGGAAAAATCCGAAGCCGGCAGGCTGCACATCGATACCCCCCTCATGGGCGAGTCCCTGGTCAGCAAGAAGTTCCTGGCCAAAACCGAGTCGGCGGAATACTTCCGCATGCACCCGGACGTGAACGTGCTCAAGATCGGCGGGCAGTCCATCATGGACCGCGGCTCCAAGGCGTTGTTCCCTATCATCGACGTGCTGCTCCAGGCCAAGGAGCAGTTCAAGATCCTGCTCATGACCGGCGGCGGCACCCGCGCCCGCCACGTCTACAACATCGGTGTGGACCTGGGCATGCCCACGGGCGTGCTGTCCAAACTCGGCGACAAGGTTTCGTCCCAGAACGCCGAGATGCTGGCCGTGCTTCTGGCCAAGCACGGCGGCGTGCGCATCGGGCACGGCGACCATTTGGAGCAGCTGACCATGTTCTGCCAGGAGGGCTACCTGCCCATCACGACGGGCATCCCCCCGTACGGGTTCTTCGAGCACCCGGCCGAATTCGGCTCCATTCCGCCGCACCGCACGGACAGCGGGGCGTTTCTGCTGGCCGAGAACATCGGGGCCAAGTCGCTCATCTACCTGAAGGACGAGCGCGGCCTGTACAGCGACGATCCCAAGAAGGCCAAGAACATCGAAGAACTCCAGTTCATCGATCGCATCTCGGTCTCCGACCTGATGACCATGGATCTGGACGATCTCATCGTCGAGCGGCCTGTCCTGACCTTCCTCAAAAACTCCAAGTGCCTGAAGCAATTCCAGGTCATCGACGCCCTGCGGCATCCCGAGCACATTCTGGCCGCACTGAACGGCGAGCATGTCGGGACCATCGTCTACAAGGACTGACACGGTCTTGATGCCACGAAAAAAGGCCGACCCCGCAAAGGGTCGGCCTTTCTTTCGGCAGAGAATCGGCTGACCGGGCTATTCGCCCTTCTTCATGCCTTCCTTTCCATCCCCGTCGCTGGGCAGATAGACGATCTGCGCGCCGCTGACCCGGGCGATCTCGTCCAGTTCGCATTTGCGGGCGTGTTCCGCGTGAATCTTGATATCGCCGGTGGTGCCGACCACGCGGAAGCGGGGGCGCTTTTCACCCTTTTCGACCTTGCGTCTTTCACGTACAAAAATAAAGCTGCTCATATGGCCTCCCTGGTTGGAGTGGTTTGTTGTAAATGAAAATATGTTCTCAAAGGATATATGTCAATGAGTGAAAAAGAATCCGGCGCACGACACGCAGGCAGTGCCAAGCCCGAACGATACATCCAGCCGTCGATTCTCATGGCTCTCTTGGACGGGCCGTCCTACGGCTATCAGCTGCTGCAGCGGCTGCCCGAATATGGCTTCCTGCGCGACGAAGTCCCGCCGGGGATGGTCTACCGCCACCTGCGCCAGATGGAGGAGGAGAAGCTCGTCGAATCCAGGTGGGAGGCCGAAGGGTCCGGGCCGGCCAAACGGGTGTACGTCATGACCGCCGAGGGCGGCGAGGTCCTCGAGGCATGGGTGGCGCACATGGAGCGCAGGGCCAGGCGGCTCCTGGAATTCGCAGATAGCTACCGGCGGCGCGTGCGGCCGCAGCAGGCATCCGGGAGCGGGGCATGAGCGTCGAAATACCCATTCTGTCGGATGTGGTCATGATCTTCGGCCTGTCCTGTGCCGTCATCATCGCCAGCCACCGCTTCAAGATCCCCCCGGTCATCGGCTTCCTGCTGACGGGCGTCCTGGCCGGGCCGTATGGGCTGGGCCTTGTGGGCGCGGAGCACGAGGTCGAGATCTTCGCCGAGATCGGGGTCATCCTGCTGCTGTTCGTTATCGGCATGGAGCTGTCCCTGGACGAGCTGCAGCGCCTGAGGAAACCGGTCTTCATCGGCGGCGCGGCCCAGGTCCTGCTGACCATCGCCGTCTTCGAGCTGCCCTTCATGGTCTTCGGGGTGGGGCTCGGCAAGGCCGTGTTCATCGGCTTCCTGGCCGCCCTGTCGAGCACGGCCATCGTGCTCAAGCTCCTGGCCGAGAAGGCCCAGCTGGGCGCGCCCCACGGGCGCATCTCCCTGGGCATGCTCATCTTCCAGGACGTGGCCGTGGTGCCCATGATGCTCCTCGTGCCCCTGCTGGCCGGCGCGGGGGGGAACCCCTGGCTGTCTCTGGGGGAGATGGCCGTCAAGGCGGCCCTGGTCGGCGGGGTCCTTTTCGTCGCCGCCAGGAAGCTCATCCCGCGCGTTCTGGAGGCCGTCATCCGCACGCGTAGCCGCGAGCTCTTCCTCATGACCACGCTGGGCCTGTGCTTCGCCATCGCCCTGCTGACGTCGAACGTCGGCCTGTCCCTGTCCCTGGGCGCCTTCCTGGCCGGGCTCATCATGAGCGAGTCCGAGTACAGCCATTCGGCCCTGGAAGGGGTGCTGCCCTTCCGCGACGTGTTCACGAGCGTCTTCTTCGTGTCCATCGGCATGCTCCTGGACCCGGCCTTTGTCATCACGCACCTGCCGCAGGTCCTTGGACTTACCGCGACCATCCTGGTCCTCAAGGCCGCCCTGGCCGCCGTGGCCGGCCGGCTCCTTGGCTATCCGTGGCATGTGGCCATCCTGGGCGGCCTGTGTCTGTGCCAGATCGGCGAGTTTTCCTTCGTCCTGGCCGGCGTGGGCATGGGCAGCAATCTGCTCACGGACACGGAATACCAGTACTTCCTGGCCGTGGCCATCATGACCATGGCCGTGACGCCCTTTCTCATCGCCGCAGTCCCGGCCATCTCCGAGCGCCTGGTCAGGCTCATGCCGCCCGGCCTCAAGGCCGCGCCGCCCAGGGAGGCCGAGGCCGAAATGAGCGACCACCTCATCATCGCGGGTTTCGGCCTGGGTGGGAGGCACCTGGCTCGGGCGGCCAAGGCGGCCGGCATCCGCTACGTCATCCTGGAGATGAACCCCGACACCGTGCGCCGGGAGCGGTCCAAGGGCGAGCCCATACTTTACGGCGACGCGTCCCAGGCGGCGGTACTCGAACACATCAACGTGGCCAAGGCGCGCATCCTGGCCGTGGTCATTTCGGACCCGGCGGCCATCGGCCGCATCGTGGCCACGGCCCGGGCTCACAACCCGGCCCTGCACATCGTCGTGCGCACCCGCTTTGTTGCCGAGATCGAGCCTCTCATGCAGCTCGGCGCAGAGGAGGTTGTGGCCGAGGAGTACGAGACCTCCGTCGAGATGTTCATCCGCGTCCTGTCGACGTACCTGGTGCCCAAGGCGGACATCGAGCGCTTCGTGCGCGAGATCCGGGCCGAGGGGTACGGGATGCTCAGGCGGTCCATGCTGAACACGGCCGACGCCTGCAGCCTGGAAGGGACGTGCTCATCCTTTGGTGCCATGGTGCTGGCGGTGGCGCCCGGGGCGTTCGTCGAAGGCAGGAGCCTGGCCCAGACCCACTTGCGCAAGGAGCATGGCCTGACCGTGGTGGCGGTGCAGCGGGACGGGAAGACAGTGCTCAATCCTGCCGCTGACTGGGTCTTCGCCGCCGGTGACAGGGCCCATGTCTTTGGCGAACAGAGCGTGATTTCGGACAAGGCTGGGCTTTTTCTCGGACACGGCGACGGGGCCGGGACCGGCCCGGGGGAGGCGTGATGTTTCTCGTCGAGATGGTGCGTAAACTGATGGGCCGGACGCTGGTCTGCCCGCACTGCGGACACAGGCAGCAGGCTTCGGTCGACGACAGGCGCAGGGACCGCTGCGAAAAGTGCGGTGCGCCGCTGGCGCCGCCCAAGGATGAAGGCAGGGCAAGGCGAGGCTGATTTTTTGGTTTCCACCGGTCCTGACGAAAAACGCGCTCCCCCTCTGAGCGAGGCGGAGCGCGTTTGCGCTTGCAGGCAGGCCGGGGCGCCTACCAGCGCCAGCCCGGATCCACGTGGAGGTCATCGGGGGCCGTCATCTTCAGCCCCAGGTCGATGACGCTCTGCCCCCCGGCCGGGACCGTGGCGTTCCAGGCCAGGAGTTCCGGGTCGTCCTCGGCCAGGGGCTCGGGCTTGGCCGTCAGTTCCACCGTGATGCGCTCGTCGCGGGGCAGGGGGCGGGGCTCCTCGATGCGGACCTGGACGGGGCGGGCGGCGGCGTTGCGCACGGTCAGGGTCCACTGGCGCACGAAGGACTGCTTCTGGCCGAAGAGGCCTTTCTCGCCGGTCTTCTTGTCCCCCAGTACCGTCTCGCAGGTCAGCAGCGGGTCCGTGCCGAAGAACAGCGTGCCCTCGCGTCCGGACAGGGCGAACTCGCGCTGGTCGACGATGGCGCCGTCCAGCAGGAAGAAGGCCGTGCCGGGCGGAAGTTCTTTGGGCTCCTTGAACTCGGTTCGTGCCTGGACGTAGGCCTTGGAGTCTAGGCTCGGACGCATGAGGTGCAGGAAGGCGGCCGGCCAGGTTCCGCGCTCGATGTCGATGATTCGCTCCGCGCCGGCGGGGAGGGATTTCTTGCCCATGTCCCAGGCCGCATAGGTGGCACGGCGGATCTCGCGGGGCGGAGCCGGCGCAGCCGCGACCATTTCGTCGGCGGCACCGGCGCGCATCTCCATCATGGCCGGGGCGGCCATGGTTTTCTGAAAAATCTGCATGGGACGAATCTCCCAGGGCGGCAGGTCCGAGGGCTCGGCCTGAGTCTCGGGCTGCATGGTGGCCAGGAAGAGACGTACGTCCTTCCAGTCCTGGCCTGAGCGTTGCCAGACCTTGGCCTGCCAGGAGAAGTCGATCTTCCCGGCCGCGGGCAGGGCCTCCAGGCGGTAGAGCGGCGTCCAGCCGCAGTCGGCCAGGGTGTAGGAGTAGGCCAGTTCGCCCGGGGCGTTGCCGGACACCAGTGCCGTGACCTCCCAGACCGTGCGCTGCCGGCCCGCTGCCGCGGCGATCTCCTCCTCGACCCTGGCGATCTTACCGTTCAGGTCGGCGATGTTCCTTTCCAGGGCCTGGGCCTGCCGGGTCCCGTCGCGCAGGTTCGCACCAAGCTCCGCAGCCAGCTCTCGCAGGGCGGCCACGGTCTGTTGGCCCGGCTCGGTCTGGGCCTTCCAGAAGGCCAGCCGGCCGCGCACGCCTTCAAGTTCGGCCGCGGCCTCATCCCGCTGCGCCGTGAGTTCGTCCCGTTTGGCCAGCAGGGGGGCCAGGGCGGCCTGATCGGGGTCGTGGCGGGCCTTCCAGGTCAGGTCGGCGATGGACGCCGTGCCCGGCAGCTTGCCGAAGCGCAGGGTGGCCGGGTCTGCCCGGCCGGGCAGGGTCAGGGTGCAGGACGACAGGCCCCCGTCCGCCGGAGCGCACGACGGGGCCGACACTTCCTCCACCTGGGCCGAGGACGGGAAGAGCGTGATCTGGGTCGGCGCGGCCCAGGCCAGTGCGGGAAAGAGCAGCGCGATGGCTGCAACGAGTCTGGTCATGTGTGTCCTCCATGCGGTCGCGCAGTGTTGGCTGCAGCCGGAAAGCAAAAGGCCGGCCCCGTAGGGCCGGCCGAAGTCCTAAGCGTCCTGGCTCGGGTCGAAGCCGAGCTGCTTTATGAAGCCCATGCCGCCCTGCAGGTTGACCGGCTCCAGGAAGCCGGCATGCCGGAGGATGACCTGGGATTCGTACGACCTGCCGCCCGTGTTGCACAGCAGTACGATCTTCTTGTCCTTAGGGATTTCATCGAGCCTGCCCCGAATCTGGCCCTGGGGAATGTTCTTCCAGAAATCCGGGTACTTGTTTACGAACGGTTCGGCGTTGCCCCACTCGCGGGTGTCGATGCACAGCAGGTTTTCCTGTACGCGGTTTTCCCAGAGCTTGGCGAATTCCACCGGCTGGATGGAAACGTTCCTGCCCACCAGAATGTTCTCGGCGGTGTTGGCGGCGGCGTTGAGCACGTCCATGGCCGAGCCGAAGGGCGGAGCGTAGGCCATTTCGAGGCTGGACACGTCGCGCAGGGTCGGACGGAACTTGAGGATGGCGGCCATGGTGTCGATGCGGCCCTTGAGGGAGTCGCCGTTCTGGCAGGCGCCCTGCAGGCCCAGCACACGTCCGGTGCGGCGTTCGACCACGATCTCCAGGCTGACCATGTCGCGCTTGGGGTAGAAGTGGGAGTGGTCGCTCATGATGACGTGGGTGCTGAAGGCGTCGAAGCCCTCGCGCAGGGCAACGGGCAGGGACAGGCCGGTGCCGGAGAAGGCCAGGTCGAAGAGCTTGATGATGTAGGTGCCAACGACCCCGTCGAAGGTCTCCCTGCCGCCGGCCACGTTGGTGCCGATGATGCGTCCCTGGCTGTTGGCCAGGGAGCCCAGGGGGTAGTAGCCGATCTTGCCCGTGACGATGTTCTCGATGACCACGCAGTCGCCGCCGGCGTAGATGTCCGGGTCCGAGGTCTGCATGGTCTTGGACACGATGACGCCGCCGCGGGCGGAGCAGGACAGCCCGGCCTCGCGGGCCAGGGTGTCGCTGGGCACGACGCCCACGGACAGGATGACCAGGTCGGCGTCGATGGCGCCCTTGTCCGTCACCACCCGCGTGACCTTGCCGTCCTCGCCCTCGATGGCCTGGACCATCTCGGCGGTGCGGACCGTGACGCCGTTCTCGGCCAGGTGCTTTTCTGCGATGGTGGCCATGGCCTTGCTCATGAAGCCCGGCATGACCTGATCCGCCACCTCGATGACCGTGGTTTCGATGCCCCACATGTCGGCGAAGGACTCGGCCATCTCCAGGCCGATGAATCCGCCGCCCACGATGACGGCCGAGCCGACGCCGCCGCCCGCAACCTGCTCCTTGATGCGGATGGCCTCGCCCAGGGTCGAGACGGTGAAGACGTTGCCCAGGTCGGCTCCGGGGATGGGCAGCCTGCGGGGCGTGCTGCCCGTGCCCAGGACCAGCTTGTCGTAGGGCAGGGCGCGCTGGGTGCCGTCCTTGTGCTGGACCAGGACGGTCTTGGCCTTGCGGTCGATGGACAGGGCGCGGGTCTCGGTCATGACCGTGAAGCCCTTGCAGTCCTGGAAGAACTGCTCGTCACGGACCATGTGGAAGCTCGTTTCCTGCAGCTGCTGGTGGTCGCTGACATCGCCGGATACGTAGTATGGGATGCCGCAGCCCCCGTAAGAGATCAGTTTGCTGGCGTCGACCATGGTCACGTTCGCGTCGGGGTCCAATCGCTTTATGCGGCACGCGGCCTTGGGTCCAAGGGCCACGCCGCCGATGACAACAACGTTCAGAGGCATGAAAAGCTCCTTCGGATAAATGAGTGTTGCGAAATCGAAACGATGAGTTCAGACGGGAATGCTAGCTAATATATTTTGGCTCGAAGGGGTAGAAAAAAAGTCACGCATGTGCGCACCGCCTCAAGGAAAGCGGCGCACGATGCCGCCGCCGGGCCAGCTGCACCGTGTCCCCCGAGGGATGTCGCCAGGCTTTCCGAGGCGCTTCCGAAGCCTTGAGCCCCGGACGCAAAAAAGGGGGAGAGTCCGAACCCGCGCCCGGACCCTCTCGGCCGGTCAGGCGAAGATGTCGGAAGGCACGTAGGGGTGCGTCCCTTCGATCACCGGGATTCCCGCCTTTGCCGTGATCTTCTTGATGATCTCGGCCTTGTGGGGACACTGTTCGGCGATGCACGGCGCGATGTGGATGACCGTGGGCTTTTCGTTCATGGGCGCGTTCCAGAGCTTGACCTGCATCAGACGGGTCACGATGGCCGGGGCTGGGCAGCCGCCGCAACCGACCATGCCGACGATCTCCGCCTCCGTGTCTTCGTAGAGCTCAAAAATCCCCACCCGCCTGTTGAATGCCACAAGACAGCGCGAACACCCGATGCAGACATCGTCCATGGTATTCTTGCAGCCGACGATCAGAATCTTCTCCATCTCCTGTCTCCATGTTAAAGTTCGAAATATCGGTATGTTATAATATCAAAACAATTTTAGGACGATTTGTCGGCATTGGCAAGAAGGGTAACGGTATTTCAGGGGTGCGACGGATGGCCGATTCGACATCGCATGGGGCTTTCGTTTCTCCGCATCTTCTTGTGGGCAATGCGCGGGCACCGAGACCCTCGTGGCGGACGGCTTTTTGAGGCTTGCTTTTACCGCACGCGGCATTAATAGTCCCGGCGGGGCGCTTCCCATCTACAGCGCCGCCCGGCTGGGCGGCATTCCCAAGACAACATCAGGAGAAAGCATGGCCGAAACCATCGACGATATTTCCATAGACTGGTCCGACGAAGACGGTGTCCAGAAGGTCCGCGAACTAAAGAAGGAAGTGCTGACGCGCGGCGCCTGGGCCACGGTCATGTTCGCCTACCAGGAGGTCGGCCGCGGCGAGGAGGAGTTCGGGCCCGTCAAGTTCCGGGTCGGGCGCTACCAGAAGCGTAACGGGCGGTTTTCGCCTCACTCCAAGTTCAACATCTCCTCGGTCAAGCAGGCCAGGCAGGTCGTGGAAATCCTCCAGACCTGGATCGACGAGTACGGCGAAGACGAATAGGATGGGCCATGACCGCACCATATGAGGTTCCAGGCTCCGAGCCCGACGTCATCGTCGAGGACGGACTGCAGGAGCCGCGGCAGTTCAAGGTTTTGCTGCATAATGACGATTATACGTCCATGGACTTCGTCGTGGAGGTGCTTATGAATGTGTTCGGAAAGTCCGAGACCGAGGCTTTCGCCATCATGATGAGCGTCCACGAAAAGGGCATCGGCCTGTGCGGGATCTACACGGCCGAGGTGGCCGAGACCAAGGTGCAGATCGTGCATCAGATGGCCAAGGCCAGGTCGTTCCCCCTGCGCTGTACCATGGAAGAGGTGTGAATGCTGAGTAAGGAGTTGGAAAGAATCATCGGGAATGCCGTGCGCGAGGTGAAGCTGCGCCAGCACGAGTTTTTGACCCTGGAGCATCTGCTGTACAGCTACACGTTGGACGCTCACGGTCAGCATCTTCTGCAGGGCTGCGGCATCGACGTGGACCGCCTGCGCAAGCAGCTGGTGCAGTTCTTCACGGACCATCTGGACGTGAACCCGCGCCCAGAGCACGAGATCGTACAGACGGTCAGCGTGCAGCGCGCCATGCAGCGCGCCATCCTGCACATCCAGTCGGCCGGCAAGGCCCAGGTCCAGGCGGGCGACTTCCTGGCGGCCATGCTCGAGGAGGAGGACGCCTTCGCGGTCTATTACCTCAAGGCCCAGGGCCTGACGAAGCTTGGCGTCCTCGAATACATTTCCCACGAACTCCCCGACGCGGGCGGGGCGGTCGAGGCCGAGCCCAGGGAAGGCGGCAAGCAGAGCGCCCTGGAGAAATACACCGTGGACCTGGTGGCCAGGGCCATGGAAGGCAAGATCGACCCGCTGGTCGGCCGCGACGAGGAGTTGAAGCGCACCCTGCAGGTCCTGGCCCGGCGCAAGAAGAACAACCCCATCTTCGTCGGCGACCCCGGCGTGGGCAAGACGGCCGTGGCCGAGGGCCTGGCCCTCAAGATCGCCCGCGGCGAGGTGCCCGAGCAGTTCGCCCAGACCCGCATCTTCGCCCTGGACATGGGCAGCCTCCTGGCCGGGACCAAGTACCGCGGCGACTTCGAGGCGCGCCTCAAGGGCGTCATCTCCGAGCTCAAGGCCATGGACGGCGCCATCCTGTGCATCGACGAGATCCACACCATCGTCGGCGCCGGCTCCACCAGCGGCGGGTCCATGGACGCCTCCAACATTCTCAAGCCCGTTCTGGCTTCGGGCGAACTGCGCTGCATCGGCTCCACGACCTACGAGGAGTACAAGAACCATTTCGAGAAGGACCGGGCCCTGTCCCGGCGCTTCCAGAAGATCGACATCGTCGAGCCCAGCGTGGCCGAGAGCGAGAAGATCCTCATGGGCCTGAGGCCCTATTACGAGGAGTTTCACGGCGTGAAGTACCAGCCTTCGGCCATCACCGCGGCCGTGGAGTTGTCCGCCCGGCACATCAACGACAGATGTCTGCCCGACAAGGCCATCGACGTCATCGACGAGGCCGGCGCCATCTTCGTCCTCTCGGGCGAGAAGAACCGCCGCAAGTCCGTGACCCGGCGCGACGTGGAGGAAGTGGTGGCGCGCATGGCCCGCATCCCCAGTTCCCGCGTCACGTCCTCGGACCGCGACCGTCTGGCCAACCTCGAAAAGGACCTGGGCAGCCAGGTCTTCGGCCAGAAGGAGGCCGTGGAGCAGCTGGCCCAGGCCATCAAGCGCTCCCGCGCGGGCCTGGGCAACGCCGAGCGGCCCCTGGGCTCCTTCCTGCTGACGGGCCCCACGGGCGTGGGCAAGACCGAGCTGGCCAAGCAGCTGGCGAGCTGCCTTGGCGTGGCCTTCGTGCGCTTCGACATGAGCGAGTACATGGAGAAGCACGCCGTGGCACGGCTTATCGGCGCGCCTCCCGGCTACGTCGGCTTCGAGCAGGGGGGCCTCCTGACCGATGCCATCCGCAAGACCCCGCACTGCGTGCTGCTCCTCGACGAGATCGAGAAGGCGCACATGGACATGTTCTCCATCCTGCTGCAGGTCATGGACCACGCCACCCTGACGGACAACAACGGCCGCAAGTCCGACTTCCGCAACGTGATCCTGCTCATGACCTCCAACGCCGGCGCCCGCGAGATGAGCGGCAACGCCATCGGCTTCAAGGCCGGCGTGGAGGAGGACCGCGGCCTGCGCGGCCTGGCCGCCGTGGAGAAGCTCTTCAGCCCCGAGTTCCGCAACCGCCTGGATGCCATCGTCACGTTCCATTCCCTGACCCAGGACATCATGGAGCAGATCGTGGACAAGTTCATGGCCGAGTTGGGCGTTCAGCTGGCGGCCAAGAACGTGACTCTGGAACTGACCCCCGAGGCGCGATCGTGGCTGGCGAAAAAGGGCTTCGACCCCGCCTTCGGCGCCCGTCCCCTGGGACGGCTCATCCAGAAGGAGGTCAAGGACAGGCTGGCCGACCGGATCCTCTTCGGCGAGTTGGCCGCGGGAGGCGCGGTGCGCGTGGGCCTTCGGGACGGGAAGGAGCTGGAGTTCACCTTCTCGCCCAGATGACCCCATGACCGTCTTCGCCCTGAACGCCCAGCCCGTCTTCCCCGACCCGGCCCACGCCGACGAGGACGGGCTGCTGGCCGTGGGCGGGGACCTCTCGCCCCAGCGCCTGCTCATGGCCTACGGCCAGGGTATCTTTCCCTGGTACAGCGAGAACGCGCCCATCCTGTGGTGGAGTCCGGACCCGCGTCTCATCCTCGAACCTTCGCGGATTCACGTGCCCCGGCGTCTGGAGCGCATCCTGCGCCAGGGGCGCTTCACGTTCACCCTGGACACGGCCTTCGAACGGGTCATCGGCCTCTGCGCCGACACGCCTCGGTGCGGGGCCCACGGCACCTGGATCGTGCCCGAGATGCTGGCCGCTTACTGCCGCCTGCACGAACTGGGTTTCGCCCACAGCGTCGAGGCCTGGTCCGGCGGCGAACTGGCCGGGGGGCTGTACGGCGTGGCCATGGGAGGGGCCTTTTTCGGGGAATCGATGTTCTACCGCGAGCCCGACGCCTCCAAGGCCGCCCTGGTGACGTTGATGCGGGCCTTGGACCGCGCTGGCTTCACGCTTTTCGATTGTCAGCAGACCACGGCGCACATGCTCCGCTTCGGCGGGTTCGAGGTGCCCAGGGTCGAATTTCTCTCCCGGCTGCAAGCGGCCCTGGAGCTGCCTTTCCTGCGCGGGGCCTGGACCCTGCGCGACGGCGGCCTGGTCTGCGGGCGGCCCTGAACGAACTTTACGGAGTCCAACATGACCGAATTCGTCTATGGAAACGAGGAGGACTGGGAAGGCCGGCCCAGCAAGTCACAGCGCAAGCGCGACATGGTCGCCCTGCAGAAGCTCGGCGAGAGCCTCCTGGAATTGGCGCCCGAGCAGCTGGAACGCCTGGGCCTGCCCGAGGACCTGGCCGAGGCCGTGCGCTTTTACCACACCCTGAAGGACAAGGAAGCCCGGCGGCGCCAGCTGCAGTTCATCGGCACGGTCATGCGCAAGATCGACCCGGAGCCCCTGCGGCAGGCCATGGATGAGTTGGATCAGCTCCGTTACCAGCAGGCCGAGGAATTCCATCAGATCGAGGAGTGGCGGGACGCCCTGGTGGGCGGTGACCGGGAGGTGCTGACGGAGCTTGTCGGGCGCTTCGGGCTGGACCCCCAGCAGTTGAACCGCCTGGCGCGTCTTGCGGCCGCCGAGAAGGAGGCAGGCAAGCCGTCCAAGAACGGACGCGCCCTGTTCCGCCTCCTGCGGCAGGCATTCGAGGGCGAAGCGGGCTAGCAGACCGTCCCAAAACGGCGATCTGCGGCGTCAGCGAAAAAAGCCAGACCGCTTATGTATGTGCAATACACTGCGCGTCCTGGCTTTTTTCGCTTCCTTGCATCTCACCATTTTTGAACGGTCTGCCTGCGAATTATGAGTTTTTGACAGTCACAGCTAGTTCTGGGTGCCGCCCGGGTCCATGGGCTTGTGCTGGCTCAGGTCGTACAGCCCGTGCACGGTGAAGGGCAGGGGGTAGCCCGGCACGATCTCGAAGCGGATGCGGCCGATGTCCTTGCCCTCGGGCATGGAGCGCAGGGACAGCAGGCCGCCGGGCAGGGGGAATTCGAGGACGTTGGTGGTGATGCGTGTCAGGCGCTCGGCATAGCGGCCGGCCAGATACTCGACGATCCGGTCCATCTCCTCGGCCGTGAAGGATTCCATGAGCACCTCGCGGCTGTTGCCGCGGCCCCCTGCCGCGTCCTCTCGCACGAGTTCGGCCCAAGGGTAGCCTGTTTCCTCAGTGGGATCCCACTGCGGCCGGAAGAGGTGGACCAGCACATCCTTGCGGCCTTTGAAGGCCCGGATGCAGACGGTGGCGACATGGCCGCGCGGACAGGGCGGCGGGGACTGGGCTTCCTTGCGGACTATCTCCATGAGACCTTCCTCCGTGAGCAGGCGTTGGCGTCAATTTTTCATGCAGTCTAGCACGGTTCGGCGCGGGCTTCAATGCCGGTCGGCCGGTTCTGCTTGAAATGATTCCGCTTCTGTGGAATGTATCGGCAATGGGCCAGGCCGTGGCCCAACGGAGTCTCCCGCATGTTCGCCATTCTCCCTCGCGCTCTCTTTTCCCTTCTGGTGCTCTGCGCCACAGCCTCCGCGCTGCACGCGGAGGACTGGAGGCTGCTGGCGCCCGGACTGGAGTTGCGCGAATTCCTGGTTCCGGACCGGGTCGGCGATCTGGCAGGACAGCAGGGCGGCATGGCCGTGCTGCGCATCGACCCGGACCGCTACGACCTGGCTCTGGGCGCGGCCCTGAAAACGGGCGAGATGCGCAGCATGCAGGACTGGGCCAGGCTTTCGGGCTTCGTGGCCGCCATCAATGCGGGCATGTTCCGCTCTGACGACCGCCTGCGCAGCACCGGCTACATGCGCGATTCCAGCGTCTTGGTCAGCGACTTCCTGCATCCCAGCTACGGCGCGTTTTTGGCATTCCAGCCCCGCGAAGCCTCCCTGCCTCGGGTGCGCTGGGTGGACCGCAAGCTCGACCCCGACTGGGAGGCCGTGCTCACGGCCTATGACGGCATCATCCAGAACTACCGCCTCATCAGCCGCGAGCGGGAGAATCTCTGGGCCCAGAACGATCGCCGCCATTCGGCCGCGGCCATCGGCATGGACGTGTCGAATCGCGTGCTGTTCATCCACTGCAGGCCGCAGGTGACCCTGCACGAGTTCGCCCAGGCCCTCCTGGACCTGCCCCTGGACCTCATCGGCGCCATGTACGTCGAGGGCGGGGCCGACGCGGCCATGTACGTCGACGTGTCCGGCTATGTCGGGCGGTTCGTGGGCGAATACCAGTCCGACTTCTTTCAAGGCAGCAACCGGAATTTCTGGCCCGCACCCAACGTGCTGGGCGTCAGACCCAGATAGCCCCTCTCGGCGCCGCGCCCGCCGCGCGGCGTGCAGGTACGCATGTCCCTCTTCCAGCTTGAATCCGAATTCGTGCCCCGCGGTGACCAGCCCGCGGCCATCGACGCCCTCTGCGCCGGGGTGGAGCAGGGCGTGCGCGACCAGGTCCTCCTGGGCGTGACCGGCTCGGGCAAGACCTTCACCATGGCCCACGTCATCGCCCGCACGGAGCGGCCGGCCCTGATCATGGCCCCCAACAAGACCCTGGCGGCCCAGCTCTACAACGAGTTCAAGGGGCTCTTCCCGAGCAACGCCGTGGAGTATTTCGTCAGTTATTACGACTACTACCAGCCCGAAGCCTACCTGCCGCACTCGGACACGTACATCGAGAAGGATTCGGCCATCAACGAGGACATCGACAAGCTGCGCCACGCCGCGACCCACGCCCTGCTGACGCGGCGCGACGTCATCATCGTGGCCTCGGTGTCCTGCATCTACGGCCTGGGCTCGCCCGAATACTACGCCAAGATGGTCATTCCCGTGGAGTGCGGGCAGCCCATCGCCATGGAGACGGTCATCGGGCGGCTGGTGGACGTGCAGTACGAGCGCAACGACTACGACCTGCACCGCGGCACCTTCCGCGTGCGCGGGGACGTTTTGGAGATCATCCCGGCCTACGAACACGAGCAGGCTCTGCGCCTGGAGTTCTTCGGCGACGAGATCGACGGTATCTACGAGACGGACCCCCTGACGGGCGAGATCCTGGCGCGCGTGCAGAAGACCGTCATCTACCCGGCCAGCCACTACGTCTCGGACCGCGACAACCTGGTCCGGGCCATGAGCGACATCCGCGAGGAACTGCGGCTTCGGCTGGAGTATTTCCGCGCCAACAACATGCTCGTCGAGGCCCAGCGCCTGGAGCAGAAGACCCAGCTGGACCTGGAGATGATCGAGGAACTGGGCTACTGCAACGGTATCGAGAACTACTCCCTGCACCTCGACGGCCGCAGACCGGGGCAGCCGCCGGCCACGCTGCTGGACTATTTTCCCAAGGATTTCCTGCTCTTCATGGACGAGTCGCACATCTCCGTGCCCCAGGTCGGCGGCATGTTCAACGGCGACCGCTCGCGCAAGCAGACCCTCGTGGACTACGGCTTTCGGCTGCCCTCGGCCCTGGACAACCGCCCCCTGTGCTTCGACGAGTTCCTGGAACGCATCGGCACGTCCGTCTTCGTCTCGGCCACGCCCGCCCCCTGGGAGCTGGAGCGGGCCCAGGGCGTGGTCGTGGAGCAGATCATCCGGCCCACGGGCCTGCTCGACCCGGAGATGGAGATCGTGCCGACCAAGGGCCAGATGGACCACCTCATGGGGCAATGCCTGGAGCGCATCGCGGCGGGCGAGCGGGTCATGGTCACGACCCTGACCAAGCGCATGGCCGAGGACCTGACGGAGTTCCTGCAGGCCAGGGGCGTGCGGGCGCGCTACCTGCACTCGGACATCGACACCCTGGAGCGCGTGGCCATCATCCAGGCCCTGCGCGCCGGGGAGTTCGACGTACTGGTGGGCATCAACCTGCTGCGCGAAGGCCTTGATATACCGGAAGTCTCTCTGGTAGCCATTCTGGACGCGGACAAGGAGGGCTTCCTGCGCTCCACCCGGTCCCTGATCCAGACCTTCGGCCGCGCGGCGCGCAACGTGCGCGGCAAGGTCCTGCTCTACGCCGACAACGTGACACGCTCCATGGCCGAGGCCATGGGCGAGACGCGGCGGCGGCGCGAGCGCCAGGCCCTGCACAACGAGGAGCACGGCATCGTCCCGCAGTCCATCCGCAAGAAGTCCGAGAACGTGCTGTACGACCTGCATCAGGAAATCAAGGAGCAGGAGCGGGCGGCCGAGCGGACCGCGGAGTACGACCCCGGCCCGGACAACGCGGCGAAGGAAGTGGCGAGACTGGCTCGGGAAATGCGCAAGGCCGCGGAGATGCTCGAGTTCGAGGAAGCCGCGCGCATCAGGGACCGCATCAAGGCCTTGGAAAAACGTTACAGCCTGGAAGGCTCGAAGGCGACACGACCATGAACACGTGCTCATTGCGCAGCTCGTTCCTGCGCCGCTTCCTGCCCGGCTGCTCCGCCCGCCTCAAGGGCTTCACCGGCCTCTACCAGACCGTGAAGTTCCGTTTCGGCTCCTTTTTCCCGCTGGTGCTGGGGGCCGGCTTCCTGCTGGGCGTCTTCCTCTACGGGCTGTTCATTTTCATGGCGGTGGAAGGGTGGAACCTGCTGGACAGCTTCTACCAGGTGGTCATGACCCTCTCCACCGTCGGGTACATGGAGCTGCACCCCCTGTCGGACCGGGCGCGGCTCATGGTCTCCTTTCTCATTCTCATGGGCGTGGGCAGCTTCGCCTACCTCGTGGGTGCATTCACGCAGGTCGTGGTCGAGGGGCGCCTCCACGACTTATGGGGGAAACGCAAGGTGCAGAAGATCATCGACTCCCTGGAAAATCACTATATCATCTGCGGCTACGGGCGCATCGGTGCGGTCATCGCCGAGGAATTCCGGCGGGAGGAGCTGACCGTGGTCGTCCTCGAAAGGGATCCCGACCTGCTGTTCGAGCTGGAGCGCGACGGCCACCTCTTCCTGGCCGGCGACGCCACCACCGACGAACTGCTGCTGGCCGCGGGGGTCGAGCGCGCCAAGGGCCTTTTCGCCTGCGTCAGCCAGGACGCCGAGAACGTGTACATCACCCTGTCCTCGCGCCAGTTCAACCCCCGGCTGACCATCATCGCCCGAGCCGACCGGCCCGAGTCCGTGGCCAAGCTGGAACGGGCAGGGGCCAACCGCGTGCTGACCCCGCACCAGATCGGCGGCAAGCGCATCGCCCAGGTCATGCTGCGGCCCACGGTGACCGATTTCATGGACCTGGCCACCCAGGGCCACAACCTGCAGATGGAGGAAATCCTGATCCGGCCCGGCTCGGAGCTGGTCGGCACGAACCTCATCACCTCCGGCATCCGGCCGCGCTTCAATCTCATGATCATCGCCATCGAGAAGGCCTCCGGGAAGATGATCTTCAACCCTCACCCCGAAACGTCCATCGAGGCCGGCGACACCCTGGTGGCCGTGGGCCCGCCTGAGAATTTTCCCGGACTGCAGGCCGCGGGCCGGGCCGCCGGAGGCGAGGCATGAGCCTGCCCCTGAACCTGCCGTCCGAGGCCGACCGCCTGGCCGAGCGCCTGGCGGAGTACAACGAAGCCTACCGCAGCGGCGCGCCCGTGGTCAGCGACGCGCAGTACGACCAGCTTGTCGAACGGCTGCGCGAACTCAGACCCGACCACCCCTTCCTGCATCGCGTGGAGCCCGAGACTTTCGCCGGCAAGCGCGAAATCCGCCATCCCGCGCCCATGCTGTCCACGGACAAGGCCTACACGGCCGAGGAACTGGCCCGCTTCGTGGCCCGGGTCGAGAAGGAGGCAGGGGAGATAGGCATCACGGACGTCCGCTACCGCGTCACGCCCAAGCTCGACGGCCTGGCCGGCCGCGACGACGGGACCTTCTTCGTCACGCGCGGCAACGGCGAATCGGGCTACGAGGTCAGCTCGGCCTTCGCCAAGGGCATGATCCCCCTGGGCGGCCGCGGCCGGGGCGTGGGCGAGATGGTCATCCTGCGGAGCTATTTCGACGAGCACCTGTCCGATGCCTTCGAGCACCCGCGCAACCTCGTGGTCGGCATCGTGTCCTCGGACACGGTCAACGAACTGGCCGCCAGGGCCCTGGCCGACGAGGCCGTGCATTTCGTTCCGTACAGCGAACTGCCGAGCGAGGTGGTGGACGGGGCGGAGCTGCTGGCCCGCCTGGACGGGATATGGGCCGAGCTTTCGGCGCAGGTCGACTACCCGCAGGACGGCCTGGTCGTCGAGGTCACGGACGAGGACGTGCGCCGCACCATGGGCGCCACCAGCCACCATTACCGCTGGCAGGTCGCCGTCAAGCGCAAGGGCGAGACGGCCGTGACCGAGGTCGAGGACGTGGTCTGGCAGGTGGGCCGCACGGGCAAGGTCACGCCCGTGCTCATGGTCAGCCCCGTGAACGTCTCGGGCGCCACCATCCGCCGCGTCACAGCCCACAACGCAGGCTTCCTGGAGAAGAAGGGCCTGGGGACGGGAGCGGAGATCGAGATCATCCGCAGCGGCGAGGTCATCCCCAAGGTCGAGGAGGTTCTCGTCCCAGCTCCTGCGCACCTGCCCGAAGCCTGCCCCTCGTGCGGCACGCATCTCGAGCGTGAGAACGATTTCCTGCTCTGCCGCAACGAGCACTGTCCGGACCAGGTCGTGCAGACCATCGAGCACTGGTTCAAGATTCTGGGCAACGCGGACTGGTTCGGCCGCAAGACCGTGGAAAAAGTCGTCCGTTCGGGGTATGACAGCCTCGAAAAGGTGTACGAGTTGGGCGAGGAGGATTTCCGCGCGATGGGTTTCGGGCCGGTGCAATCGGCCAACCTGGCCGAGGCCGTGTACCTGAGCCGCACCCGCGAGGTCGAGGACTGGCGTTTCCTGGCCGCCCTTGGCATAGAGGATCTGGGCAAGGGCGACAGCCGCAAGCTCCTGGAGAATTTCCGCCTGGAGGAACTGCCTGGCATCGGGCAGGAGCGGATCGAAGCCATCCGCGGCTTCGGCGCCGTCACTGCCCGCTCCGTCGCCGCGGGTCTCGAACGCATGGCCCCGACCCTGCGCCATCTGCTCGCCCTCGGTTTCAACATCCGTCCCACGGGCGCGGCACGGTCCGAAGGCTCGGCGGGAGCGAGCCCCCTGGCGGGCAAGCACGTGGTCTTCACGGGCAAGATGCGCGGCTCCCGCGAGGAAATGCAGGAGCAGGCCAGGGCCCTGGGGGCCTTGGTGCAGAGCGCCGTCAACGCCAAGACCGACTACCTGGTCTGCGGCGAAAACGTCGGGGCGGCCAAGACGGCCAAGGCCCGGCAGTTCGGCACCGCAATCCTGAACGAGGAAGAGTACGTGCGCTTGATCGGCGTGGACGAGAACCATCAACACGAGGAGTTGGGACAATGAGCATTCCTGTCATCATCATGGGCGCCAAGGGGCGGATGGGTTCCACCCTGGTCCGTCTGGCCTCGGAATCCGACGATTTCAGCGTGCAAGGGGTTGTGGAGCGGGCCGAGTACAGCGCCGGGCTGGAGCTCCTGGGCTGCCCCGTGGCGCATGACCTGCAGGACCTGCTGCCGTCCTGCCCGGGCGCAACCGTCATCGACTTCACGGCTCCGGAAGTGAGCCTGTCCACGGCCCGCAAGGCCTCCAAGACCGGCAACCCCGTGGTCATAGGCACCACCGGCCTCTCGGCCGAACAGCTGGCGGAGCTGGAGACCCTGGCCAGGGATATTCCGATCTTCTGGTCCCCGAACATGTCCATCGGCGTCAACGCCCTGGTCCGCGTCCTGCCCATGCTCGAACGCATCCTGGGCGAGGCCTACGACATGGAGATCACCGAGATCCATCACCACCACAAGAAGGACGCGCCCAGCGGCACGGCCGTGAAGCTGGCCCAGGTCCTGGCCGAGTCCCGCGGCTGGAAGATGGAGGACGTCGGTAACTACGGCCGCCAGGGCATCATTGGCGCCCGTCCCCACGAGGAACTCGGCGTGCACGCCCTGCGCGGCGGCGACGTGGTCGGCGACCACACGGTCTACTTCTTCGGCCCCGGCGAGCGCATCGAGGTCACCCATCGCGCCCACTCCCGCGAGAACTTCGCCCGCGGCGCCCTGCGTGCGGCGTCCTGGCTCTCGGGGCAGAAACCCGGCCGGCTCTACTCCATGGGCCAGCTCCTGGGGGCCTAGTGAACGGCACCCTGAAGAAGGCCCTGGAACTCCTGGGCGGCGTGGTCCTGGGCAAGGAGACGCAGCTGCGCCTGTCCGTGGCCTGCCTCCTGGCCCGGGGGCACCTGCTCATCGAGGACATTCCGGGCATCGGCAAGACGACCCTGGCCAAGGCCCTGGCCACGGTCCTGGGCCTGGACTTCAAGCGGGTGCAGTTCACCAACGACCTCCTGCCGGCCGACGTGCTGGGGGTCTCGGTCTTCGACGCGGCCGAGGCCTCCTTCGTCTTCCACCCCGGCCCGGTCTTCACCAACGTGCTCCTGGCCGACGAGATTAACCGCGGCACCCCGCGGACCCAGAGCGCATTGCTTGAGGTCATGGAGGAGCAGCAGGTCAGCCTGGACAACAGCACGCGCCTGCTGCCCCGGCCCTTCTTCGTCCTGGCCACCCAGAACGCCCTGGACCAGGCCGGAACCTACCCGTTGCCCGAGTCCCAGCTGGATCGCTTCCTCTTCCGCATCAGCCTGGGCTACCCGGACCTGGACTCGGAGCTGGAGCTGCTGGGCCGCAGCCAGCACGGCGGGCGGCCCGTCCTGCCCGAGGCCGTGACCGGCGCCGACGAGATCTTGGACCTGCAGGAGCGCGCGGACCACGTGCGCACCAGCACGCCGCTGCTGCGCTACGTGCGCGACCTGCTGGAGTGGACGCGGGCCGGCGGGCGCTTCGTCAACGGGCTCTCGCCCCGGGCCGGGCAGGCCCTGGTGCGTGCTTCCAGGGCCTGGGCCTTCCTGGACGGCCGCGACTACGTCCTGCCCGAGGACGTGCAGGCCGTCTTCCCGAGTCTGGCCGTGCACCGCCTGCGCCCGGCCGGCGGCACGCCCGTGGACATGGCCGCCGTCCTCGACGCGGTGCCCATCCCCTGACGGGGCCGGGAGCGGCGCATGGCCCTGCCACGTTTCATCCGCAACCTAGTGCTGGCCCGGTTGCGGGCCGATCTGCCCGCGCGTCTGGGCCGCAAACGAATCTTCATCCTGCCCACCAGGGCCGGCATGGTCTTTGGCGCCTTCCTCCTGGCCATGCTCCTGGCGGCCATCAACTACACCAACAACCTCGCCTTCCTGCTGACCTTCATCCTCGGCAGCGTGGCCGTGGTCTCGGCCATCCATGCCTATGCCAACCTGGCCGGGCTGGAACTGGAGCACGGGCGGCTCCTGCCGGCCTACTGCGGAGACGAGGCCCGGCTGCAGCTCATGTTCCGCGCCGCGGGGCGCGAGCGCAGGCGTCTGCAGGTGCGGGTCGGCGAGGCTGCGGCCGAGGCGTCTCTGGCAGCGGGCGAGGGCAGGGAACTGGAACTGGGCGTGCCCACGGTCCGGCGCGGCCCGCTGCCCCTGGACAAGGTGGTGGTCAGCACCCGCTATCCCTTGGGCCTCTTCCGGGCCTGGTCGCCCCTCATCCTGCCCGTGACGGGCCTGGTCTACCCGCGCCTTCTGCCCGTGGACGCCCTGGACTGGCACCTCATGCAGGGCTCGGGCGAGGACGGGGGCCTCGGCGCCGTGGCCCAGTCGGGCGAGTTCGGCGGCATCCGGCCCTACCGGCCCCAGGACGGGCCGTCGCGTATCTCCTGGAAGGCCTCGGCCCGCGGCCTGGGCCTCTTTTCCAAGGAGTACCGCTCGGGCGTGGCCCGGACCATCGTCTTCGACTGGAACGAGGTCCGCGCCTCGGAATACGAGGAGCGCATCAGCCTCCTGGCCGGGCTGGTGCGTGAGGCCGAACGCCGGGGCCTCGGCTACGGACTGCGACTGCCGGCCCTTTTCATCGAGCCGGGCAGCGGCGCCGCCCACGCCCATCGCTGCCTGGAGGCCCTGGCCCTCCTGCCGGAGGCCGCATGATCCATGACAAGCGGCGCTTCAGCGTGGTCCTGGCCGCCCTGGCCGTGGCCTTTGCCCCGCATCTCCTGCGGGTCCCGGCATTCGTTGCGGGCTTCGTCTGCGCGTCCTGGGGCTACGCCCTGGGCATGCAGTACCGCGGCTGGCCCGTTCCGCCGCGCTGGCTGCGCGTCATCCTGGCCCTGGGCTGCCTAGTCCTGGTCTTCGCGTACTACGGCCGCTCCTTCGGCCGCGACGAGGGCGTGGCACTCCTGTCCCTCATGCTCGGGCTCAAGGCCGTGGAGAGCAAGTCCGTGCGGGACATGCTGGCCCTTCTTTTTCTGGCCTATTTCGTGGTCGTGACCAACGTGCTCTATTCCCAGGGCCTGCTCATGAGCGCGTACATGATCCTGTCGGTCCTGGCCGTGACGGCTGCTCTGGTCCACCTGCACTCGGCCCGGCCCACTCTGGCCCCGGACCTGCGCAGCGGCGCAGTGCTCCTGGCCCAGTCCCTGCCGCTGGCCCTGCTGCTTTTCGTCTTTTTCCCCCGCCTGCCGGGCGCCCTGTGGGGTGTGCAGGACGACCGCGACGAGGGCGTCACGGGCTTCAGCGGCACCCTGGAGCCGGGCTCCGTTTCGAGCCTGTCCCTGTCCGGCGAGGTCGCCTTCCGCGTGGACTTTTTCGGCCCGGCCCCGGATCGCGACAGCCTGTATTGGCGCGGCCTCGTGCTCGATACATTCGACGGGAGCAAATGGTTCCGAAACCTCCCCTTCGAACTGGCCGAGAAGGCCGACGGACTTCCGCCGGACCGGACGGAGTACGCCCTGACCGTGGAGCCCCACGGCAAGGAATGGCTCTTCGCCCTGGACCTGCCGGTCATCGCCCCGCGCGGGACCGTGCTGCGTTCGGACCGGACCCTGGTCAGCCTGCGCCTAATCCGTTCCCGCATGCGCTACGACCTCGTTTCCGCCCCGGCAGCGCCCGCCGTTGAGCCTGTGGGCCCGCAATGGACGGCCCTGCCCGAGGACGGCAACCCTCAGGCCCGGGAGCTGGCCCTGAGGTGGCGGGGCGAGGGCCGCGGAACGCGCGGTCTGATTGCGGCCGCCCTGGACCTTTTCCGCGAGGGCGGATTCGTGTACAGCCTGCAGCCCGGAGCCATGGAAGGGGACATCATCGATCAGTTTTTGTTTGCCTCCCGAAGGGGATACTGCGAACATTACGCCTCGGCCATGACCTTCCTGCTGCGCAGCGCCGGCGTGCCGGCCAGGGTGGTGGTCGGGTACCAGGGCGGGGAGTTCAACCCCATGGGGCAGTACCTCATCGTCCGCCAGTCCGACGCCCACGCCTGGGTCGAGGTTTGGGAGGACGGGCGCTGGTTGCGGGTGGACCCGACCTCCGTGGTCGCCCCGCAGCGGCTGACCGTGGGCGCCGAGGCCGTGTTCTCCCCGCAGGGGCAGGGTGAGGCCGTGCCCGAAGGACTGCGGGCCCTGCGCCGGGTAGGCCGCTTTTTCCAGCTGGGCTGGGACGCGGCCAACAACTCCTGGAACCAGTGGGTGCTGGGTTTCAGCCACGACAGGCAGCGAGGCCTGTGGCAGCGTCTGGGCCTCGACCCGTCGACCCGCGCCGGAGCCGGCAAGCTGGCGGGCCTGCTGGCCATGGGGCTGGCGGTCGTTTTGGGGACGGTCTTCTGGTTCATGCTGCGTTCGCGGCGGGCCCACACGGACCCGGTCGCCATCCTGTACGCCCGGTTCTGCCGCGCGATGGAGCGGGCAGGGCTGCCCAGACGGCCTTCGGAAGGACCGGTGGACTACGCTGGGCGCATCGGCCTGGAGCGTCCGGACCTGGGGTCGGCGGCGCGTGAGATCGCGGACGCGTATGTGGCCCTGCGCTACGGTGTGCGCGGGGATATGGATGCTTTCAATCGCCTGGTGGGCGAATTCATAGGGAGAAAGATGTGATGGACGAGAAGAAGGGTGCCCTTGTGCCGGTGGAGAAGGCGGAGGAATCCGACGCCGCGCCCGTGGTCACCCCCGTCGAGGAGGAGTACCGGCAGGCCAAATCCTATTTTCAGGAGTCCGCGGTGCAGGCGGCCAGGACCAACGCCGCCCTGCTGACGGTGCTTGGTCTGTTCGTGATCCGCGGCGTGCGCTACGCCTGGGAGGCCGTGAGCCGTTATTTTCCCTGGAACAGGAAATGAAAAAGGCGCCCTGAGGCGCCTTGCGTCTAACGCTGGCCGAGAATGCCGGCCTTGAATTTTTCGCCGGGTCCGGGCTTGGGGCCGATCCAGCAGGCCAGCAGGGCGTCGCTGAAATCTTTGCCCTCGATGACGCCCTTGACCTGGCCGCGCACCCGGATGGTCGTGCCCTTGGCTGGTAGGTAGACGCATTCCAGGGTCTGTCCCTTGTCCAGGGTTTCCATCATGATGCCGAGGCTGGCGAAGCGCTCCTTCAGGGATGCGTCGGCCGCCGGGGTGTTGGCGGCCAGGCCGTCCAGCCAGGCCGACGCGATCTTCTCGGCCCCGACCTCGCGCAGGAAATGCATGGTCATGACCCGAGGCGCGTCGGCGGCCAGGATCGCCGCCGGGTCGCCCGAGTGCGAGGAGAGGTACAGGCCGGCCGCGTATACGTCGAAGAATGTGAAGGTACGCATGCCCATGCCGTTGAGCTTCAGTTCCGTCCCACTTTCGGTGACCGTGTCGGGCAGGGTGACGTCGCCTAGAGTCGCGCCCGAGGCGGGCGAGGACAGGCAGAGGACGAAGAGGCACACGAGGATGTATTTGCGGATCATGGTCGTTCCTTGAGCGTCTAATTTATTGGAATGATGGCGGTGTTTGAATGTCTTCACGGTTGGGTTGAGCGTCCGCTTAACACCCTCCGGGACAAATGAAAAGAGGCGGCTCGGCCTTCGGCGTATGGGGAAAGCATGCTCGTTGCGATTCTTTCGGACATTCACGGCAACCTCGAAGCCCTGACCTCGGTCTGGGCGGACATGGCGGCTTTCGCCGTGGACGAGGTCGTCTGCCTGGGGGACATGGTCGGCTACGGGCCCAACCCCGACGAGGTGCTGCGGTCCGTGCGCGACCGGGGGGCGCGTTGCTGCCTCGGCAACCACGAGCTCGGCATCGTCAGCCGGTCCGAGCGGTCCTGGTTCAACCCCACGGCCAGAAAGGGCCTGGCCCTGACCGCCGCTCTCCTGTCCCCCGACAGCCTGGCCTTCATCTCCGGCCTGCCGCGCTTCATCATGCTGGCCGGAGCGCGGTTCGTGCACGGGTTTCCGCCCGACAGCGTGACGACGTACCTGTACCAGGCCGCGGACGACCGTTTGGCCTTTTGGTTCGACCGGGGCGAACCCCTGACCTTCGTCGGGCACACCCACGAACTCATGCTGCTGCTCCGGGACGGCGCCGGGATCGAACGCCGCGAACTCGGGGCGGGCCGCTTCGGCCTCGTGGACCGGCCCTGCATCGTCAACGCCGGCAGCGTAGGGCAGCCCCGCGACGGCAACAATAACGCGAAATATCTTCTCTGGGACACGGACGGGAACACCGTGGACGTGCGCTTCGTGCCCTACGACATCGCCGCCACCGTGGCGAAGATCCGCGAGCGCGGCTTTCCCGAGTTCTACGGGTCGAGGCTGTGGTGATGGACATCGGGCGCTACACCGTCCTCGGCCCTCTGGGGCGCGGCGGCATGGGCCGGGTCTTCAAGGTCCGGCACCGGGAGCTCGGGCGCGTCATGGCCCTGAAGCTCCTGGAACCGCCGGAGATTCTTGTGGATCTCATGGGCGCGGCAGCCGTGCGCGAGGCGTTCCTGCGCGAGGCGAGCATCCTGGCCGGATGCGACCACCGCAACATCGCCCAGGTCTGGGACCTCGACGAGGACCGGGGGCGGCCCTTCATGGTCCTCGAATACCTGTGCATGAACGTCGGCTCCCTCATCGGCGAGGGCCGGATCATGGAGGCGCCGACGCGGATTGTCCCGCCGCGCACGGCCCTGGATTTCGTGCGCCAGACCCTCGACGGGCTCGGGTATCTGCACGACCGGGGCATCGTGCATCTGGATGTCAAACCGGCCAACCTGATGCTCGGCGCGGACGGCACGGTCCGGCTCATCGACATGGGCCTTTCGCGGCTGCGTGGGGAGGCGTGGGCCAGGCCGCGCGGGCTCAAGGTCGGTTCGCCCTATTACGCCGCGCCCGAGCAGGAGGCGCGGCCCGAGACGGCCGACGCCCGGTCCGACCTCTATGCCGTGGGCGTGATCCTGCACCGGCTGCTGACGGGTCTTCTGCCCGAAGAAGGCATCGCGCAGACGGAGCTTTTTTCAGATGTCTGGAAGGAATTTTTCGCCCGTGCCCTGGCCGCGGACCGTGAAGCGCGGTTCCCCGACGCGTCGGCCATGCGGGCGGCCCTGGGTGCCCTGGAGGCTGACCTGGACAGGCGCGCCGGGGCGGACTGCGTGCTGCGCGAGGCCGAGTGCGAAGTCATGGGCGCGTTGCGGAAGGAGCCCGTGCGCACCGGAGTGTCCCGGTCCTGTCCCTTCGGCTTTCTGGACGGGCTGTGCAGGCCGAGGACGTTTCACGAAGCGGAGCTGGAGGAGATCGCGGACGGATGGCTGGACCGGTGCACCGGTCTGGTCTGGGGGCCGGTCTCGCCCTGGCCCATGACCTGGGAAGAGGGGATGGCCCTGGCGCGGCGGGATGCCGTGGCGGCGGAGGGCTGGCGCATGCCCACGGTGGATGAGGCCGTGTCGCTCTTGCGGCCAGGGCAGGAACTGGGAGAGTTCTGCCGGCGTCCGTTCGGCGACAGGTATCTGTGGCTGTGGACGGCGGACCGCAGAAGCTTTACGTCGGCCTGGTTCGTGGACGTCGGGGGCGCGGCGGTGCTGGCCCAGGACAGGACGTGCAGGTTTCATGTGCGGCTGGTGAGGTCGGTGCAGCGGGCCGGATGAAAGTGGGCGAAGTGGCTCCGAGACGGCTTTGGGTCGGTTTGCGGGACGCGGCGACTGTCCGACCGAGCCTGGCATCGTTTGCTTCCCGGCCGTGTCCCGTCCGAAGCGAAAGCGACTGACCGGAGATCAAGGCCGGGAAGCATTACGAGGCCGGCGAGGAAGTTTCGTCGCGCCCCGCAAACCGACCCAAAGCCTTGCCGCGTATCCGGGACCGGATCGAAGAAATTTTCGGATGAACATGAGTGATGTTGAGGAGGTTCAGGTGGAGAGCGGGTTTTTGCAGGTGTTTGCGGTGGGGGTGGCCGTGGCGGTGGCGCCGGGGCCGGATTTTTTCATGGTTCTGCGCAACAGCCTTTCGCGCGGGCGCATGGCCGGGGTCATGACGGCATTGGGCATCGGGTCGGCGCTGGTCGTGCACGTGGTCTACTCCGTGCTGGGGCTGGCCCTGGTCATCGCGTCGAGCCCGGCCGTGTTCGGGCTGATCAGGATCTGCGGGGCGCTGTACCTGCTCTACATCGCGGCGCGCTGCCTCGTGGCGCGGAAGTCCGAAATGCCCGAAGTCTGCGTCGAGGAGGTACCGGCCGGATCCAAGGATTCCCCCTTTCGCGGCTGGCGCGAAGGGTTCTGGTGCAACCTGCTCAACCCCAAGGCGGCCCTCTTTTTTCTGAGCATCTTCTCCCAGTTCATGACCCCCGACACGCCCGGCGCGGTGCGCTGGATCTACGGTGCCGAGGTCATCGTCATCGTCACGGCCTGGTTCACGCTCCTGGCCATCTTTCTGTCCACGGGCCGCATGCGCTCCATGTACGCGGGGCTGGCCCGGTGGATCGACGGCGGCGTGGGCCTCATTTTCGGCGGGGTCGGGTGCTCGATCCTGTGGCAGGAGGCCAGAAGGGTGCTGTAACGGCGAAGGGGCGGAAATTCCGCCCCTTTCGCGTTGTGGAGTCTTATTTGAGGTCTTTGGCTTTGCGCGCCCGTCTCCTGGCGTGCAGGATGGGTTCCGTGTAGCCGCTCGGCTGCCGGATGCCCTTGAAGATGAGGTCCTTGGCGGCCTGGAAGGCAACGCTGGCCTCGAAGTCCGCGGCCATGGGGCGGTAGGCCGGGTCGCCGTGGTTTTGACGGTCCACCACGGCGGCCATGCGCTTGAGGGTTTCGAGGACCTGTTCCGGGGTGCACAGGCCGTGATGTAGCCAGTTGGCCAGGTACTGGCTGGAGATGCGCAGGGTGGCGCGGTCCTCCATGAGGCCCGTGTCCGTGATGTCCGGCACCTTGGAGCAGCCGATGCCCTGGTCGACCCAGCGCACCACGTAGCCCAGGATCCCCTGGCAGTTGTTGTCCAGTTCGCGCTGGATCTCTTCGGGCGCGAGCTTTCCTTCCAGCAGCGGCAGGGTCAGCAGGTCGTCCAGGCTGGCCCTGGCCTGCCCGGCGAGTTCGGCCTGGCGGGCGAAGACGTCCACCTCGTGGTAGTGCATGGCGTGCAGGGTCGCGGCCGTCGGGGATGGCACCCAGGCGCAGTTGGCGCCGGCCAGGGGGTGGGCCTGCTTGGTCTCGACCATCTGGCGCATGCGGTCGGGCATGGCCCACATGCCCTTGCCGATCTGGGCCTTGCCCGAGAAGCCGCAGGCCAGGCCCGTGTCCACGTTCCAGTCCTCGTAGGCCAGGATCCAGCGCTGGTTCTTCATGGCCGCCTTGGGCACCATGGGGCCGGCCTCCATGTTGGTGTGGATCTCGTCGCCGGTGCGGTCCAGGAAGCCGGTGTTGATGAAGATGACCCGTTCCTTGGCCGCGCGGATGCACTCCTTCAGGTTGACCGAGGTCCGGCGCTCCTCGTCCATGATGCCGATCTTCATGGTGTGGCGGCCGAGGCTCAGGGCGTCCTCCACGCGGTCGAAGAGTTCGCAGGCGAAGGCCACTTCCTCGGGTCCGTGCATCTTGGGCTTGACGATGTAGACGCTGCCGGCGCGGCTGTTGCGCAGGGAGCCGAGCTCCTTGATGTCGTGCACGGCGACGAGGCCCGTGACCATGGCGTCGAGGATGCCTTCGGGGATTTCATGGCCGTCAAGGAGCACGGCGTCCGTTGTCATGAGGTGCCCGACGTTGCGCACCAGCAGGAGGCTGCGGCCGGGCAGGGTCAGGATCGAACCGTCGGGGGCGGTGTAGGCGCGGTCGGGGTTCAGGCTGCGGCAGACGGTCCTGCCGCCCTTGTCGAAGGCGGCCTGCAGGTCCCCGCGCAGCAGGCCCAGCCAGTTGGCGTAAGTCTGGGCCTTGTCCTCGCCGTCCACGGCGGCGATGGAGTCCTCGAAATCCACGATGGTCGTCACGGCCGCCTCCAGGATCACGTCCTTGAGGCCCGCGGGGTGGGCCGAGCCGATGGGGTGGGCGCGGTCGATGCACAGCTCGATGTGCAGGCCGTGGTTGCTGAAGAGCAGGGTGCCGGGCGCGTAGCCGGCGAAGGCCGCCGGGTTGCGCAGGCCTGTGGCGGCGCCGGGAAGGGCGGCCTCGAAAACTTCCATTCCGCCTTCCGTCCGCGTGCGGTACTCGATGACGTCGGCGTGGCTGCCCGTGGCCAGGGGCAGCACCTTGTCCAGAAACGCGGCCGCGAACTGCATGACCTTGGCGCCGCGCACGGGGTTGTACTTGCCGGTCCGGGTCGCGCCGCCGTCCTCAGGCAGCACGTCGGTGCCGTAGAGCGCGTCGTAGAGGCTGCCCCATCGGGCGTTGGCGGCGTTCAGGGCGTAGCGGGCGTTGGTGGCGGGCACCACGAGCTGCGGGCCGGCGATGGTCGAGATTTCGGGGTCCACGCCCGCGGTGCTGATGGAGAAGGCGCTCCCCTCCGGCACGACGTAACCGATGGACATGAGAAATTCCTTGTAGGCCGCCGGGTCATGGGCCTTGCCCGTCCGCTCGCGGTGCCAGGCGTCGATCCGCTTCTGCAGTTCTTCGCGTTTGGCCAGCAGCGCCTGGTTGCGCGGGGTCAGGTCCCGCAGGATCGTTTCCAGGGATGCCCAGAAAGCGGTGTCCGCCACGCCCGTTCCGGGCGCGACCTGTTCACGGATAAGGTCATAGAGGGGCTTTGCGACGTTCAGTCCGCCGACGGGAATGTAGGTCATGGGCTGCTCCTTGGTTGGAATGGAAATTGGTCCTACCAATATCCGGGAACCGGCGTCGGGTCAATGTTGGGAACAAATTCACGTTGATTCCCGCAGTGCAATGAAGACGAGAAGTTGGGTGACCGGTTGGGCAGGATTTTCATTCATGCGGATGAACGCGTGGCGGCGACCTTGATTTCGCCCGCCCGCCGGAATCCGTTGGACGTTCGGCTTGAACCCGCTCTGTCCCGAGGGTACACGGCGGCAGGACTCACAGGAGGAAGGCATGAAAAGCTATCGCAAGGAACTTTGGTTTCAGGTGCCCACACGCCGGGCCTTCATCAATATCACGGGCGAGGTCGAGGACTGCCTGCGCGAGAGCGGCATCCGGGAAGGCCTCGTGCTGGTCAACGCCATGCACATTACCGCCTCGGTCTTCATCAACGACGACGAGTCGGGTCTGCACCACGACTACGAGAAGTGGCTGGAGAGGCTCGCCCCCCATGAGCCCGTGGCGCAGTACCGGCACAATGTCGGCGAGGACAATGCCGATGCGCACATGAAGCGGCAGGTCATGGGCCGGGAGGTGGTCGTGGCCGTGACCGATGGGCGGCTCGACTTCGGGACCTGGGAGCGAATCTTTTACGGCGAGTTCGACGGGCGCAGGCTCAAGCGCGTGCTGGTCAAGATCATCGGTGAATGAACTGCTCGCAATGAAAGGGCCACGGCCCGCAAGCAGCGGACCGCGGCCCCGAGTCTTGAGGGGAGGATGACTCAGCGTTTCTCGTGCACTTCCCACTCGGCCACTTCGCCTTCCTCGACCTCCTCCCAGCCGCTGAACATGGCCGCGACGTGGCTGGTCAGGGTGTGGCCGGTGGTGGTCATATAGACGTGGACCACCACGAAGGCCAGGATGGCGAAGGCGCAGGCCAGGTGAATGAGCGCCAGCAGGCGCAGGTTCAGGAAGGTCAGGTTCCAGATGGCCCAGTCGTTGTAGAGCCAGTACAGCAGGCCCGTGCCCATCTGCAGGGTCAACAGGATCGCCGTCAGGCCCAGGTACGTCAGGCGCTGCAGGGGGTTGTGCTTGGCCTCCCTGGACTTCTGCACCGGGTGCGGCAGCCC